>CAZJYF010000249.1:0-6119 GCA_964549665.1 uncultured Saprospiraceae bacterium | reverse complement strand
GAGAGTGTGTCGGATGCGCCCTTCGCTTTCCAGAAAAACCTTTCAACCTAGGTTAGAAATGGATATATATTCCACAATTGTTTTCTTGCCCTCTTCATCTGCTGGAATCACCTCGAGAACCGAAGGCAGCAATTTTCCGTCCAATCGTTTCACCTTTTTTCCGAGCATCGTATTTACCAGAAAATCGTCTTCATCGAAAAACTCGGTTTTCAATTCCATGTACTCCGCTTTGTCCACCCAAACGATGAGTTTGCCCCAAACGACAGCGGCATCTTCGTGTGGTATCATTTCTATGATGTAGCAGTCGTGCCCTTCGATTTCTTCTGAACCAAGGATTTTGTGGGAATAATCTTCCACGGGGTCGGACTGTTGCACTAAGTCGTCATTGGTAAAATCAGAACCCATCCAGGATTGCATCATCATCGAAGGCGGCAGCTTGATGACGCGGTCAATAGAAGGTTGCCAATTCCAGATTTCCCTCTTGCGCTTGAGGAAAGCGATGCCTTTATCCCGGGCGGGGGCGGTCAACAGTAATAAACTATAATCAGTGCCGATGCCCCAGGTTTTCAATTTTATTTCGCGCTTCCAACTTGGGCGGATGATGGTCATCTTCATTTCACTTTGGCTGGTTTTGCCATTTAGCTTTTGCTCGGCCCGCCGGATGATTCCTTTCGCATCGGGTTCTTCCTGAGCAAAACTTTTTAAACCCAAAAAAGAAAGACTTGCCAATAAAATACACCATTTCTTCATATTGTAAAATAAAGTAGATACTTGAATTAAGTCAATTCAAACCTTGATTGGTATTTTAGAATCAACCATTCATCAAATATGTGTTCGGAATGCTTTTCCATTTGAAATCATTAACCTTAGTCGGGAATAACCGAGAAAGGTTCAATTTGGGCGGCAATATTCTCGACAGGCGATGTCGAAAAATTTATTTCCGCAGATAAGAGAGAGGTGAAAATTGTCGTTCAGGTTTTGGTCTTACGGACCCTGCCGGGGGAAAAAGCAAAACGGAAGTCCGAAGCCCGCGGGCTTCTACGCGCCAAAAAAGGCGATTATTTTATCGGCTAATTCCAATCCGATATTCCGCTGTGCCTCTTGGGTGGAAGCGCCGGTATGAGGCGTAAGCGAGATATTGGGATGTTCGAGCAGTTCTCTTTTTGGCGTGGGTTCGTTCACAAAAACGTCGAGTCCGGCCCCTGCCACTTTCCCGCTGTTCAAGGCTTCCAACAGGGCATCCTCGTCGACAGTACCTCCCCTCGCGGCATTGACAAGGAATACACCCTCCTTCATTTTGGCAAATTGTTCTTTGCCAATCAAGGGGCTACTGCCCCCCGGAACGTGGAGGGTGATTAAATCTGACTTCTTGAATAACTCGTCCCATTTTTTTGTTTCCAGGTTTACTTCGAGCCGGAGGGACTCGCAATGGGGAACATTTATAGAAATAGTGGCTTCGTCAATAAGTGGATCCACCGGGATGACGTGAATGCCCAAACCAATCGCCATGCGGGCTACTTCCTGACCGATTCTTCCAAAACCAATAATTCCCAGGGTTTTGCCGCGCAATTGAATGCCTTTTGAGTAGGACTTCTTTAGTTTTTTGAATTCTGAATCTCCTTTCCCTGGCATCGCCCTGTTGGACTTTTGCAAAAAACGCGAAAGGGTGAAGAAATGGGCAAAAACCAATTCCGCGACGGACTCGGAAGATGCTGCAGGAGTGTTCATCACTTCGATTCCTTTGCTTTTCGCAAAGTCCACATCGATGTTGTCCAAACCCACCCCGCCCCGTGCGATAACTTTCAAATTCGGGCAAATTTCAATCAATTCTTTTCGAACCTTGGTGGCGCTGCGAACAATGATCGCGTCATAAGAAGGCAAGGCGCTCGGAAGATTTTCCTGGGCTATTTTGTCTGTATCTACTTGATAACCAGCTTCTTCGAGCAATAACTTCCCATCGGGGTGGATGCCGTCGTTGACCAATATTTTTATCATGTTCCCGGATTTTTATTCGGCTCTTTCACAAGTTTTCCATATAACTGGAGCAAGAATCGAAAACTAGAGAATGAACCACTTATTTTTAAAAGATGCTTTTTCGTAGCCAGCGCAAAGAACGATAATTTTCGACTGGAAAACCAATAGGATTACTCCAAAATATTATAAAATTATGGACAGGAAAGGGGGCAATTGGTCATCCCAGTCCAAAAGGCATTAGGACATTTGAGAAATTGGGAATGGGTTGAATGTCCAACACATCTCCCCAATTCCCACCTTTTTATACAGGATTTCAGAACTTGTTCACCACTAACTTGTGACAAACTCTGTTAGTCAAAATAATTTTGAATTTCAGACCTCCCCGGTTTTTTCATCTTTCCCCTCAAATCAAAAATTCTATCCTTTAATTTTGTCAATAATCTCCCCCAATTGGGAGACGGCAACCCGGCTGGCGATGATGGTTTTATCTTTGTCGAGAAGGTAAATTTTTGGTAAGGTGGTGGCGTAATATTTCTGCAAAGCTCTGGCTTTCATGTAGGGGTCGGCGGTGGTAATCCAGGTAGGTTTTTTGAATTTAATTTCTTCGACTGCCTTGTCCAATTCATTGTACCTCGCCGTGGTGATACCAAAGATTTCGACGCCTTTGCCTTTGTATTTGGCATAAAATTCTTTCATCTCATCTGTGGCTTTGCGGCAGTGGCTACATCCCGGTTTCCAAATAAAAACTACAGTAAATTCGGACTTCAGATCGTAAAGGCTTATCATTTTATCCGTCCAGGATTGTGTTTTATAGTCGTACAATTGGACGCGGACATCGGGGGCTTTATTTCCAATCAGTACGCCTTTGATCATATAGGCATCGTCCAGGATTTTTTTCAAATCATCCTTTCCCACCCAGTCGGCTATTCCTGTACGGTAATACTTGTCAGCCAAATGTACAAAGACAGCATCCATCCCGACGATTCTGGGACGGTAGTATTTATTGAGTAAATAAGGAAGGGTGTACTCAAAAACAACCCGGGTTTTCATAGCTTTTCCGAGGATGTATTCAACTGACGCAATGACACTGTCAGGTGACTGAACAGTCAACTGGTCCAGGTAGCGGTCAATTTTTTCTTTCAGGTAGGGAGTATTGACGAAACCACCTTCCGAGAAGTCGAAATGGTCAAAAAAATGCTTCCGGTAGTAATGAAATTGGAAGGTTTCATCAATTGTGCCATCCGGTTTTACTGGCGGGTCGGGTACTTTGGGTTCCAGGAAAGCAGCCACCATTTTGGCCGTGAAAGTATGCGGGTGTTCCCTAATGAGTTCTTTTTGCCGGGCTTCCACTTTATTGGCGAGTTCCTGCAATTGAGCTTTCAGCTTTGCTTTGCGGACAGCATCTTGCTCGTTGCCAATGTCAGCCTGCAAAGCATCGGATTTTTGGAATTGCCCTTTTAGAAAAAGCCGGTAATCGTAAAACAATTGGTTGTCCTCAGCTCCTTCAAAATGTAGATTTTTAACATAATCGGGAGCTGAAGTTCTCATAGAAAAGCGCTTCTCATTTGCCGTAATCAGGAATTCAAAATAATTGTCGTCCGGAGGAAGCAAAACCAGGTAAATGCCGGTCGGCAAATTGTCATGGCCCTGGAAAACCAATTTCCCTTCCCGGACTTGGACCGTGTCAACGATAAAAGATTTATCGGCGCGGCGGAAGCCAAGCAGGGCTGTTTTACCCTCAAATCCTTCGACGGAAACCTTAATTTCATAACCGGGTTGGGAGAATATACTTGTGTAAAAAATTAGCAGGAAAAAAATAGAAAGAACGTTTGATTTTTGCATGAGTTGCTTCATTTTTATTTTACCAATCGACAACAATTAAATCGCCAAAATGAAAAATTTAAATTTTTAAAAATTATTGGGCGCACGAGCCCATGAGTTTATCTTTCAAAAAATATCCAGTGAACGATTCTTCCACTTTTGCCAATTCTTCAGGAAGGCCCTGAAACACTAAATTACCGCCTTCTTTGCCACCGCCGGGGCCCAGGTCAATCACCCAATCGGCGGATTTGATGACTTCCATATTGTGTTCGACCACCAAGACGGTATGCCCCTTTTCGACCAGGGCATTGAGCGCATCCAAAAGTTTTTGAATATCGTGAAAATGGAGACCTGTCGTGGGTTCGTCGAAGATGAAGAGGACGTGTTCAATGGAGCTTTCTTTGCCGAGAAAAGAGGCCAATTTTACCCGTTGCGCTTCCCCGCCGGAAAGGGTGCTCGACGATTGCCCCAATTTTATGTACCCCAATCCCACATCATCGAGCGGGCGGATTTTATTGACGACATCTTTCGCTTCCGCAAAAAAATCGAGCGCTTCTTCGACGGTTAAATTGAGAATTTCGTAAATATTTTTGCCCTTGTACTGCACATCCAAAACCTCCTGTTTGAAGCGCTTGCCTTTGCATTCTTCACACTCCAAACGAACATCGGCGAGGAATTGCATTTCGACGATTTGCTCGCCCTCCCCCTTGCAGGTGTCGCAGCGGCCACCATCGACGTTGAACGAAAAATGCTTCGGCTTGAAACCGCGGATGCGGGAGAGTTGCTGATTCGCCATCCGGCTGCGGATGGTATCGTAAGCCTTTACGTAAGTGACCGGATTGGAGCGCGACGACTTGCCGATAGGATGCTGGTTGACCATTTCAATTTGGGTTATCCCCGCCAAATCCCCTTCCAGCCCGGCATGCAAACCGGGGGCTTTGGCGTAGTTCTCGCCAAGTTGCTTGCGCAACGCGGGGTAGAGGATATCTTTCACCAAAGTCGTCTTTCCCGAACCCGAAACACCCGTCACCACGGTAAGCGTATTCAAAGGAAATCGAACATCGATGTTTTTCAAATTGTGCTGCCGTGCGCCCTTCACCCAAAGGGCATTCGCCGACCTACGCCGCCTCCTAGGCACTGGAATTTTCATTCGTCCATTCATGTATTGGGCGGTCAGGCTATCCGTTGCCTCCTCGTAAATTTTTTCATAAGGACCCGCAAAAACCACCTCACCACCGTGAATTCCAGCCTTGGGACCAATATCGATGAGGTAGTCCGCGCCTTTTATCACATCCTCTTCGTGTTCAACCACCACCACCGTGTTCCCCAAATCTCTCAAAGATTGCAACACTTTCATCAACTGCACGATGTCTCGCGGATGCAGACCTACGCTAGGTTCATCGAGGATATACAACGAACTCGTGAGGTTGCTACCGAGGGTGCGGGTGAGGTTGATGCGCTGCGTTTCTCCGCCGGAAAGGGTGGAGGACAAACGGTTTAGGGTGAGATAATTTAGTCCGACACCCATCATAAATTTCAGGCGATTGGAAATTTCCAAGAGAAGGCGCTGGGCAATTTTCGTCTCAAATTCGCTCAGCTTCAATTGTTCAAAAAAGGCAAGCAAGTCCTCGATGGGCATTTCCGCCAATTCGGTGATTGCCTTGCTGGCTATTTTGACGTAAGTGGCTTCTTTGCGCAGTCGCCCACCCTGACAGGCGGTGCAGGTCGTGCGGCCACGGTAGCGGGAAAGCATGATCCGGTTTTGAATTTTGTACGATTTTGCTTCCAGTTCTTTGAAAAAATCATCGATGCCATGGACGAATTCGTTGCCCTTCCAAAGCGCATGTTTTTCTTCGTCCTTCAAATCCTGATACGGGCGATGCACGGGGAATTCAAAGCGATGCGCATTTTCGAGAAAATGCTCCAGCCATTTGCCAAACTTTTCCCCTTTCCAACAAGCCACCGCCCCTTCAAAAACCGAAAGGGTTTTATTGGGAATGACTTTACTTTCCTCGATACCCAGGATTTTGCTAAAGCCTTCGCAAACAGGGCAGGCGCCGAAGGGATTATTAAAATTGAATAAATGGGGCGATGGTTCGGGGAATTCCAAGCCATCCATTTCGAAGCGGTTGTTGAAGTAGGCTACTTCCTGACCAATGATTCCAACATAGCATTCTCCTTCACTTTCGTAAAAGGCGGTTTGCACCGAATCGGCGATGCGTTTGCTGTTTTCAGCATCCCTTTTTTTTACGATGAAGCGGTCTATCAAGACGCGAATTTGTGCTGGCTGAAAATCCGAAACCGGTTTTTTTACATCAATTGTC
>CAZJYF010000248.1:0-6135 GCA_964549665.1 uncultured Saprospiraceae bacterium | reverse complement strand
CTCTGTCTTACCCGGTTTTGAGTTGGATGTGAAGGTTATTTTTGAATGAGGATTGGGGATAGTTTTGCATTTGTAAACTCGTGGTCGCCTTCAAAAGTTTGTTATTTTCGTTAAAATTTAAAAACTCTTTCCGATGGACGTGCTTCAAAAAAAAATGACATGGGCTGAGTTCAAGGATATGGAAATCCCGGACGGGGATACTTCTATTTATGAACTTATAAACGGTGAAATTGTGAAACGAGCATCCCCTAATTCTCCACATCAAAGAGTCTCTTTTAAATTGTCGGGTTACTTTTTCAATTATAACCTTGAAAAAAAAGTCGGCGAATTTTTTTCTGCTCCTTTCGACGTTTTATTTGACGAGGAAACCGCCGGGGTTCAGCCAGATATTCTTTTTGTTTCAAAAGAGAGAGACTTCATTATCAAAGAAAATAACGGGATTGTGGGGGCGCCGGATTTGATTGTCGAAATCGTTTCCAAAGGTTCGGTGGATAAAGACCGCGTGATAAAGAAAAAAGTTTATAAGCGGTTTGCGGTGAAAGAATATTGGATTGTGGACCCCGTTTATAAAACCATCGAGGTTTACAAAATGGAAGGCGACGACTATCAATTGTTTGCTTTTGCGGAGGATGAGGGCAAAATCACTTCCTCTGTCTTACCCGGTTTTGAGTTGGATGTGAAGGTTATTTTTGAATGAGGATTGAACATTTCGCGCCTTTTCTCTCAACGAATTTTTTCTTTTTGCTTGCCGAAATAAATTCCAGATAATTTTCTCCGTTTTCCTACTGACTTATAATTTGTCAGGGTGAAATTTTCACTTTTCTTCCAATGGGTTTCACCCCATTGCCTTTCTGTTTTGGTCGTTGACAATGGGTTGAAACCCATTGGATTATTTGTATAAAAAGTCAAATTCCAAACCTGATGCAGTATAGCCAGGTTTTTTGGTGCTTTGTCCGTTTTGCTGCCGAATTAGAATTTATTTCCCCTCAATTTACTCCCTGCTTCTTCGACCTCATCTATTTCCATCCCCTTGAAAGTTCACCAAAAGTAGTGATTGGTGAATTTACCGCTTTTCATAGCCTGGTCCTTTCACAAACCTACCTGGAGTAGCCCCTGTGTGTTCTCCGTCTTTCAAAACCTGAACCCCATTCACAAACACATCCAGCACCCCTTCGGCGTATTGATGGGGTTTTTGAAAGGTGGCCTTATCGTTCACTTTTTCGGGGTCAAAGATGACCAGATCGGCAAAATAGCCGGGTCGAAGCATCCCTCGTTTTTTTAGTTTTAAATTTTGGGCGGGTAGGGCGGATAATTTGCGAACGGCTTCTTGCAAGGGAAACAAGCCTTCGTCTCTCGAATATTTTCCGAGGACCCGGATGAACGAACCGTAAGCTCGCGGATGGGTACTTTGCTTCAAAAAGACCCCCTCGGCTGATAACGAACCCGCATCGGAACAAAAGCTCACCCAGGGTTGCACAATTTTCTTTTTGATATTTTCTTCGGACATCGAAAAATAAACAACTTGAATGCGGCTGTCGTCTTCCACCATCAAATCCACCATCGTTTCGGCGGGCGATTTGCCCAATTCGGCGGCTACTTCGTTTAAATATTTTCCGGCATAAACCCGAAGTTTGGGATTGCGGAAACCGACCAACAAAATTTTGTCCGGAGGATTTCTGAATTCGATCTCCCGGAGGATTTTGGCTCTCAAAGCCGGGTCTTTCAATCGCGCAATCGCCGCTTCAACCCCGTCTTCGCGAACCCAATCCGGCAGTTGAACGTGCAGACCGGTGGAACTCGCAGGGTAGGTGTACATATCAGCCGTGATATGCAAACCTTCTGCACTCGCCGCCTCAATTTTGGCAAAGACCGTATCCAGTTTGCTCCAATTTTTCTCCCCCGAAGCTTTGAGGTGATAAACCTCCGCCGGCAAACCGGCTTCCTTTGCGATGCGGATCAACTCGTCTATTGCTTCCAATAATTCATCTCCTTCGCTTCGGATGTGGGAGATGTACATACCGTGGTATTTTGCGGCTACTTTGGCTAGTTCAATCAACTCTTCCGTACTCGCCGAACCACTGGGTGCGTACAAAAGGGAGGACGAAATGCCCACCGCCCCTTCGCGCATCGCCGTTTCCGTCAAAGCTTTCATTTCTTCCATTTCTTCGGCGGTGGCGGGACGGGGTTCGTAGCCAATGACATGCTGCCGAAGCGTGCCGTTTCCAACAAACGAAGCCACATTGGTGGAGACCCCTTTGTCTTCCAAATATTGAAGGAACTCGCCGAGGGTAGTCCACTCGATGTCGTATTTGATGTCGCCTTGATTTTCCAGCATTTCGGCTTTCATTTCCTCCGTAAGGGGGCCCATCGAACGCCCCTCGCCCATGACTTCGAGGGTTACGCCCTGCCGGATTTCGCTTTGCGACCTCCCATCATGCAGCAAAGGGACATTGGCCCAACTGAGCATATTTATAAAACCGGGAGAGACAGCCATCCCTTTGGCATCAACGGTCAATTTTCCGGTAGCATTCAATTGCCCGATGGCGGCAATAGTATCCGCATTGATGCCCACATCCCCATGGATAGGGGCCTTGCCAGAGCCGTCATAAATGACTCCGTTTTTGATGAGCACATCGAAATGTTTGGGACTTTGGCAGGTAAAAAAAACGGGGAGGAAAAACAGGGGGAGGATTCGTTTCATTTTGAAAAGATTTCAAGTGATTGAAATTTCAAAGTTACGGAATAGAAAATATTTCTTGAGAACTTGTTGAAAATTTGTTTTTGAAACTGAATATTTTAGGGAATGGGAGGCAACAAACCAAAAAGCTCATCGCCATTGAACAATGTCTTCGCCAAAACGAAAAATGCAGATATTGAAGATTTATACCTAGTGCTTACTTTTAGATTTTACATTTACCCGGGATATTCAAAAATTAGGTGTTTTTTAAGCTCTCGCAACAAGTTGAACGAGATAAAAAAGAGATTCCGGTTCCCTTATCCATTTTTACCTCGCTTGAAGGCTCATTTTAATTCTTAAAGGATGAAATTTAAAAGAACAATTGCCTTTTTATTATTGATACCCAATTCAGGTTTTGCTCAGAATCAACTCAGTTCGCAACAAAATAATCGCAAAGGGAAACTTTTTTTTTATTGGGGGTGGAATAGGGAGGGGTTTACAAAGTCAGACATTAATTTCAGGGGGGCTAATTATAATTTTACCTTAAAAAACGTAGTGGCCAAAGACCGGCAATCTAAGTTTGACCTAAAGAAATATTTCAATCCGTCAAAAGCTACGATTCCTCAATACAATTTTAGAATCGGTTATTTTATTACTAATCATTACAGTATTTCGTTTGGAATAGACCATATGAAATACGTTGTGCAACAGGGGCAAGTCGTAAAATTGTCTGGGAATATAAGTAGTACGGGAACAGTGTATGATAATGCTTACACTAACGAGGATATCACCATAAATCCGGATTTTTTACAATTCGAACATACCAATGGATTGAATTATATAAATCTTGAATTCAGGAGGTTTGATGAAATGATTGATTTGAATAAAATTAAAATAAATCTTACGGAAGGATTAGGTGCAGGAATACTGTTTCCAAAAACAAATGCTACCTTATTGAATAATGAAAGTTATGATGAATTTCATTTATCCGGTTATGGAATAAATGAAATTGTTGGAATAAATATCTCTTTTTTCAAGTCCCTTTTTGTCCAAACGGAATTTAAAGGAGGATTTTTAAATATGCCTGATATAAGAACGACCATTTTTGAATCAGATAGGGCTAGCCAGAACTTCTTTTTTTACCAATTAAATATCGTTTTTGGAGCAACAATAAATCTATTGAATAACAAAACGTAAGCGGAGTCCGTCTCACAAGCAAGGGAACCAGTTTTTCACCAGCTACCCCCAGCACCGCCGCCACCAAAACCACCTCCGCCGAAGCCGCCGAAACCACCTCCTCCCCCAAATCCTCCACCTCCGCCGGAATGACCTCCTCCGCCCAAGCCGGGTCCGAAAAACATCCAACCACCACCATATCTTCCTCTACCGGAATAACCTCCGCCACCACCACGTCGGTTAGTAAATGATATCAAAATGAAAAAGGCGATGATTATGAATATTCTCCAGGGAATTCCTTTTCTTCTCCCACTTCTATTATTCAATTGGTCATTAACGTACTCGCCGCTGCCCAATTGCATGATGATGGTAGTCGCGCGGTCGAGTCCCTGATAATAATTTTGTTGCCGGAAAGCGGGGACGATGACGTTTTCCACGATGCGTTTTGCCAGGGCATCCGGCAGGAATCCTTCTGCCCCGTAGCCGGTTTGGATAAAAACCTTGTGGTCGGAAAGAGCCACATAAAGTAAAACCCCGTTGTCTTTCCCTTTTCTTCCAATTCCCCAAGCCTGGGCCAGGCGATTGGAATAATCAAAAATCTCGTCTCCTTCCAGCGACCGTTCAATGACGACGGCAATTTGGGTGGAGGTCGAGTCGTTGTAGGCGACTAATTTTCTTTCCAGTGCGTCCTTTTGTCCTGCTGAGAAGGTGCCCGTAAAATCATTCACCAGGCGCGGCGGAGAAGGCCGTTCGGGTATCTGTTTACTCTCTGCTGTCAGCGAAAAGAGTAGAATAAAAAAGAGCAGAAAATAATTACGCATAGGAAATGTCATCGGGTAATTCATTTTTGTCGTCTTCTTGCCAGGGGAAATACGCTTTTAGTTTTTCGCCAATCAGGTGAATCCCCTGGCAAACGCCTTCTTCGTATTTTTCTTCCCGGAAATATTGCTCCATCAAATCGCGAACATCTTTCCAAAAATTTTCAGGAACTTTTTCATTGATACCTTTATCGCCAAGGATCGCAAATTCCTTCCGGGAAGGCACTATAAAAAGCAACACGCCATTGCGTTGCTCCGTTTTATCCATTTTCAATTTGTGAAACCTCCTCGCTGCCGCGGACAGAATTTTGCCCCAATATCGCTTTGTCAAATGCACGCGGATTTCGCCCGAAGTGCGACGTTCCGCTTCCTCGATAGCAGCGATTATGCGTTCTTCCTCTTCTTTTTTGAAAAAATCAATCATGGTTTTACGGTCATTAAGTTCAATAAATCGCCACCCTAAAACTCCACTTTCGGCGCTTCCTGCGCGTTTTCTTCGGCTTGGAATTGAGCTTTTTCGTCGAAGCCAAAAACGGTGGCAAAAAAAGCGGCCGGAAAGTGGCGGATGGATTTATTGTAAGATGTTACGACATCATTGAATCGGTCTCTTTCAACTTTTATTCGATTCTCGGTTCCTTCTAATTGCGCTTGCAATTCCAGAAAACTTTGACTGGCCTTGAGTTCGGGGTAGCGCTCTACACTGACCAACAAGCGCCCCAAAGCCGACGACAGGCCGGACTGAGCTGCTTGAAATTTCTGCATTTGTTCCGCCGATAAATTGCTCGGGTCAATGTTGACACTCGTGGCTTTTGCGCGGGCATTGACGACGTCGGTCAGCGTTTTTCGCTCAAAATCGGCTACACCCTTTACGGTACTTACCAGGTTGGGAATTAAGTCAGCCCGGCGTTGGTAGGCACTTTGCACCTTACTCCAGGCATTGTTCACATTCTCCTCACTATCTACAAAACTGTTGTAACTGCCACAGCCCATGTATACGAGGATTAATCCTACGATTACAATTGCAAGAATGGTAAATGGTCTCATATTTTATAAATTTGGTTTTTGTTTTTGATGGTGGTCTCATAAAAAGTCAGAACGGGAAGGAGGTTTTTGAATAAATTTGAATCTCAACCCTTTCTTCCTTCTGAAAATCTGGTGCAAAGATTAGACAATTGTTTAAAAAACGCGAAGATGTGCGCGTTGATTTTCAAAATCTATTGCAAAAGTAATCAGATACTTTGTCTCTTTAAATTTCAAAAGCTAACCAATTTTTTGAAATTTGCAGCCAAAATAGTTGTGGGTCGATAAAGGTCGCAAAGAATGCGGTAAAATACTGGTAGTTTAATTTTTTTGAAAAAAAGAACGACAGATTAATAAAAATCAGGGACTTAAAGAACCTCCAATTAATAACTTCCCCATTTTGACGAGTTTCTTGCTTGGTCGATTCTAAACAATTTCAATTTT
>CAZJYF010000247.1:0-6137 GCA_964549665.1 uncultured Saprospiraceae bacterium | reverse complement strand
AGGGTATGCGGAGTTTACCCGTGAACTTCAAGGAGGAATGGACCCTTGGGACTCTGTAATGAGATGGGGTAATTTAGTAAAGGTGGTGAGGGATAAGGACTATCGTATGGCAGAAGCAGAGCGAAACACTATGGCTCTATCTACGGCTGAAAATACTTGGTTGGCCGGCAACCAAGGTGTTGTCATAGGTGGTCGCTCCAGCTACCCTGTTGCCGTTCCCTAGTTCAAAGTTTCCGCCGGCAATGACAGACAATCTATCGCTGACGGTTACTTTCAAACGGCCCTGCAATTCGTTGCCGGTTCGGTCGGGGGTACTGCCGTCTCCGGTGATACCGCCCGCCTGATATTTGTTGTAGGAGATGTCGAAGTCAATACCCGAAATAATGCCGTCTTCCGAAATCCACTCGGACACCAACTCGGTGAGGTAAATGGAAAGTTGGTTGGCAATCATCTCACTCAGGGTGTTGATGCCAATATCGCCGGGGGCAAAAGTGTAGTCGGAGGGTAAAAACTGCCCCATGACCAGCAACCCGAACACCTGCCGGTTCAATTCATTTTGGTCCTGCTTGACGGTTCGCAGCTTGCTATCTGTATAGCTTTTCAATTCCGTGGGGAGGTTGGGAAAGTCGATATCAAAGTTGATAGCCGGGCTAAGCAAACTTCCCTGCAATTCCATTTTGAGAATCACGTTCGTAGGGGTTCTTGCCAAAGCGCGAATATCACTCGGAGCGGAGGCAATATACTCCTGAATAAAATTAGAAACATTGGTAGTCAAGCCTTTGTAGATTGCGTTGATTTTGATGTCGGCGTTGTAGGGGTCTCCTGACCAAACAATTGTTCCACCTTGCTCCAAATCAAAAGGCTTGTTTACAAAGAGGTTCATCAAGGTAAAGAGGTATTCGCCTTGCGCAATGGTATAATTGCCATACATTTGAAAATCCTTGTTGCGGTCCATCGTAATCCTGATATTCCCTTCGCCACTGCCTTTGATGACATCTCCCCACTGCTTATCAAAAATCAATTTCATATCCGCCTGATCATTTAATTTTAAATCCATTTCGAGGTTCATGCCTTTGACCTCGACAGGAGAATCCCCGGAATCATTCACTTGTGCCAATTTTGGAAAGGTGATAAATCGCACCGCATTGCTTTCCTGCGTAGATGTAATGGGGATAACAATCTTCGTCCCCTTGCCAACCTCTGCAGCCACATAAGCCTCCGCTTGCTTTAAGGGCCCGGAGAAATCGATGCTTCCGTGCCCCAAAGCTTTGCCATAGAAGAAGGCATTGTCATTTTCCGTGGTATTCAGCGCCAGAAACTCAGGTCCGTCGGTCTGAATTTTTACCTTCAATTCCACATTTTTTAGATGATTGTGAATCAGCCCGCCGGTGGCTGTAGCCGTGTTTCCCAACTCATCATAAATTTTAGCCCCCGTAGCACTGATGTGGTAGTTGTCGATCAACACATCCCCTTCTGGAATTCGGTAGGTTGTTTGCAGCACGTTGATGGTGGTGGCAACGTTCCGGGCATGGGCCGTTCCCTTCACTTCGGGTTTGGAAGGCAATCCGTGGAAATTGACGGAGCCATCCACCAAACCTTCGGTTTTGGAAATGGCGCTGATGAAATATTCCAGAATTTTGATTGGGTAGTTGGTCAAAGAAAGGTCAAAGTTGAAGTAATTGGGTTCGAGCTTGGCTCTTTGATTTTTGGAATATTTGTACATCGGCAGGGCATAAACGCCTTCTGCTGTGAGTTGCTGATCTTCTTTGGTGATAGAAAGATAGGCTTCCAGGGGATCATGGAGTGTTTCGGAAGCTACATCCAGGCGCAATCCGCCCAAATCGTCCCCATTAATCAAGAGGGTGTCGATGAGCAAAGAAGTGGATAGACCGGAAAACTCGAAGAGGTTGTCGACCCGTGCCGTCAGGTTGGCAAAGCCTTGGAAGTCTAGTTTGTCGTAGTTCCAAACTCTGTTTATAATATCCAGGTTCACGTTTTGAATGGAAAACTCCAACCCCACATCCGTAATACTTTTCAAGCGAATTCTCTGATTGTCATTGGTCAAAACAAAATCCTGCGTTTCTACCGATTTGTCGCCAAATCGGATGTAATTGTCGGCGTTTATTCCCCAGTTTTCGTTCATCAAAACGAGATTGGAAGGAAAGAACCGAACCTGGCAGAAACCATCTCGCTCCAGGAAAAACTTCCCATTGAGATTCACGTTGTCCAAAATATTGGTAAAGTTCAGTGAAGTGATGGCAAATTCAACGGTGTCTTCATTAATCAAGCCCATCAGTGCGATGGGAGAAAGCTCTTGCTTGCCGTTAATGGTGGTTTTAAAAATACCGAGATTGAGGTCGCTTTCGCTTTTTTCCATGTTGGCGATAAGCACCACATCCGAAAATTCAACCTTTCCAAATTGAAGCCCTGGAATATCAAAGTCCAAAAAGACCGAATCGATGTAACTATTGAAGCGGCCTTTGACCACCACATCATCCAGTCTCCCCAAATTGGGAGCAAAAAATTGGGTCAGGTTTTTCGTGTCAATAATGTGAACTTTAAAATCGAACCGACTGGAATCCAATGACTTGCCACTAGAATGGAGATTTAGGCGGCGGGCAAAAGCAGGGTAATTTCGCACCGCGAACTGGAGGAAAGATTCGGGTATTTGGGCGATATTGAACTCACCTGAAATTTTTGATTCCACTACCTCAGAATGAACCTCAAAGACCTTCCTGCCACCCGAGTTGACAAGGGAAGAAATCAGGATGGAGTCTATTTGAAAAGTATCATTTTGATTGCGAACAATATTGAAATCAAAGACATTTACCTGTCCCTGAATATTAGAGAAGCTTTTATTCCGTAGCTTTAAATCTACCACCCCGGAGAGCTGAAGGTCTTTTTGGGAAATATGCAAGGGAAGTAAAGCCAGCCGATTGACCTTGGTCTTAAAATTAAAAACGGGGATGCTGTCTGTGAAATCGATTTGACCCTCAAAAGTGAGGTTGATGTTATTATCTCGAATGTTCAAATTACCATCAAAAAGATTTTGGTTCAAATGCCCGTTGATGGCTATATTTTTATAACTGTAATTTCGAAATTCCAGGCTGTCAATATTGGCTTCCAGCTTGGCATTTGCATTATTCAAGGTCAATCCAAAGCCTTCCTTCACCGTTGAGGTGAAAGTGATTTTGCCAAAGTTAGGATTGTCGGCCCAACTTCCCAGGTCGAAATCCATCAAGGAGAGGCTACCCGAATACTGAGCTTTATCACGTCCCCCTTTTGAAATCATTTGCATATCCATAACGGCGCTTCCAAGGTCTGATTTCAAATTCCCATGTGCCACGAAATCGGCAAAGAAGCCAAAAAAAGTGCCGCTAAAATCCAAACGCCCCAGTTTGTCGTAGTTGGCGGGAGGGTTGAACCCTGGTATCAACTGCCGAAGGGTCTTGACGTCGGTTTGTAACCGCTCCAAGTTGAGGTTAAGCATTTGTTCGTCTTTCACGGCAAGGTCGCGCGAGCTGAAATCTCCCTTTAGCGAGGCACGGTGGGGCAAAGAAAAAAACAGGTTTTTCCCTCTCAGACTATTTATTTTTCCGGAAACCAACCCATCGATTAAGAACGTCTCTTCCGAGTTTTGATTAAAAAAATCATTTTTCTCCAACTTGGGTGCAAAGACCATGATGTCCTTCAATGCGATAAAAGAACGGTTGAAATGGGCCTCCATAATGACCCGGTTGACAAACTCCTTGAAATCGGGGTACTTTCGGTATTTAAAAATCAGGGTATCCCGCAAATGGCTGAAAGGGGTTATTAACTCCAGCCCTTTTAGGGCAACCCGCCGGGAATTTATCAAAACATCCTTGGCCGACAGAGTATCCAGCACAAAACCGCTCGAATCCGCAAAAGAAAGATGCTCAACTGCTCCTTTGAATTCCCAATCGGAGTACGAGAAATTTTTGAAGTTGGCATGGACGTCAAAGACTTCGAGGTGGTGAAAATCAAGCGTTTCAGGTGGCGTTTTCTTTACGGGTTCTTTTCGGTAATTGTGCAGCGAAAATTTGCCTCCTTCCAGGCGAAAATCCCGGATAATTAATAGGAATTTAGCCGTATCGACAGACGGGTTCAAGGAGTTGGAAGAATCCGCCACTTCTTCCTGCTTTTCAACCGTTTGGGCTAAAGGAACAAAGGGGTATTCTTCTATTTTGACATGGGGATTCCCCAAGTTCAGTTCGGCAATGTCAATCCGTTTTTCGGGCAAATTGAAGGAATTAAATCGGACATAGCCGTTGCCAGCGAAAAAGGACAAGGTTTGACCTCGCACTCTATCGCGTCGAACGAAAAGAACATTGTCGAGATTGACGCCTTTTACGTCCAATTCAAAGGGTTTGCGCAGCTTTTCGGGAACGAAGTTGCCACTTGAAGGAAGTGTAAAGGTGGTCGTATCGGCCGGTTTTTTAAAATAATCCACCAGAAACTGGAGATTGTTGAAATACTCTCCCGAATCGCGGAGGATGAATATCCGGGCATTTTGGAGGGCCACCTCTTCTATTTTGAGGCTTCGGCCCAACAGGGAAAAGAGCCCTTTTTTCAAATCAACCCTCACCTCTCCACTGCTAATGAGAGAATCGCCTTTTTGGTCTTCGAGGTAAAAATTTTCCAGCACGATTTCCCTGAAGAACCCAATTTTCAGGCGGTCGATGGAAACGGTTGTTTTTAATTCTTTGGAAAGGTAAGTGGTGGCTTTTCCGGCAGCCCAGTTTTGCACCCACGGAATTTGAAAGAGAAGAAAAGAAAGCAATATCAAAAACAGGATTGCAAGGGCCACCCTTTTTACGAACAACCACAATCGCAGCCCCCCGTTTTTTCCAGCGGACCCTTCCTGACCAGGTTCGATATTTTTAAGAGGCTTATTCATGAAATGGATTGCAAACCCAACGCACCGGAAAAGCTTGTGTTTAGAAATCCGAAGTTACGGTGATTTTGTTTATTTTGATACCCCCTTTAACGAAAGTTTAGGATGCTGAATGCTTTAGTTTCGGTTTTAACGCCGCAGGACCAGATAGAAGACCATTCTTTTGATGGATTCAACTTTCATCGATAAATTTCAAAGCCCGCTTTTCGGACCAATAAATTCCATTGTCATTGAAAGATACAAAACCAACATGCCCGCCATTTTGAGGCGTTTCCAAATAAAACTGAGCGTGTTTTTTTGCAATTTCAAAGGGATAACATCGTTCGCTCAAAAAGGAATCATCCCTTGAATTTACCAACAGCGTGGGAATGCGAATTTCGGGTAAAAATCGCAGGCTACTCGATTGCCTCCAATAATCCTTCCCATCTTTAAAACCATGCGCAGGCGCCGTAAAAAGGTCGTCGAACTGGTAAAAATTTTTGGGCAAATTCGCCGAATCGAACTGGATCTTATCCGAAAATCGCTGCGCCTTTTCCACAGCCTTTGCATTGAGAGAATCCATAAAACGCTTTAGGTAGAACCAGTTGTACCATCGACTGATTTCGACATTGCTGCTTTCAATATGGCAGGGAACGGAAAAGGCGACGGCTTTCTTCACTTCCCTGGGCAGATTCTTTCCCTGTTCGCCCAAATATTTTAAGGTCACATTTCCGCCGAGGCTAAAACCAACGAGGGCAATTTCGCGATACTTTCCTTTACCCAAAACGTGCCGCACCACGAAGTTCAAATCGGGGGAAGCACCCATGTTGTAACTGTGTAGTTGCCGGTTCGGTTCTCCGCTGCATCCCCTGAAATTTACCGCCAGTCCATCCCATCCCTTTCGATTGAAAAACCGCACCATCCCTTTAACATAGGAACGTTGTGAATCACCTTCCAAGCCGTGCAAGGCAATCAACAAGCGGTCTCCACCGGCAAAAGACCAATCGAGGTCCAAAAAGTCGTCATCCTCCGTTTCCACCCTTTCTCGTTCGTAGCGTATATCGGGGATTCTTCTAAACAGCGCTGCGTAAACCGTATTCAAATGCCGGTTTTTCAGGAACCAAGGTGCTTTATAAGTCGAGGCTTCAATTACGGGCATAGAGGGAACGTTTTTTCAAAAAAAAGGACATCTTTCATAAAAGCCGAAAAGAAGTGGACACTTTTTTAATTTAAAATGATAAAT
>CAZJYF010000246.1:2301-6158 GCA_964549665.1 uncultured Saprospiraceae bacterium | reverse complement strand
AATTCCGATTGTTCCTTTTGTATGCTTTCCTTGAGCATATTCAATGAGGCACTTTACCTTTCCTTTTTTCTTGTAAATATTGAGGTCTTCGTCAAAAAGAGCCACACCTGCGCTGTCGTAACCTCTGTATTCCAATCTTTGTAATCCTTTGATGAGTATGGGGAAGGCTTCCTGGGATCCAATGTAAGCAACGATTCCGCACATAAAAATCGGTGGTTTAGTGAGTGAAAAGAAGGGATTCAACTCGGATTATAATGTGGTAAAACTCAACCTGAGTTTAAGAGGAGAATCCGAAAGTTTGGGACCTGCCAGCACGACTCTCGAGGCTTTATCGCCTTTTAGAAAAACAGAAATTTCAATTTCATTGGAAACCGAACCCAATATTAATTCCTGGTAATGGCTGGTTAAATTAAGCAGATACTTGTTACCATCGACGACTGTACCTCCAAAAATGGTGCTAAAATTATTTCTGTTCCTACTTATGGCAAGAGTAACATCTGTAATCAAGCGTTTGGAACCATCCTCTTTTACCTCTGAAACGATCATTCTATCAACCGGGTCGTAATTGATGCCCCCTTCTTCCGCGAGTTGAAGAATCGTTAATTCTAATTCGGCTTTGTTAACGGCAATGTTGCTAAGAGCGCCGCTATAGGGGAAATTAACCCGGACATTTACCCCCGCCATTCCTTGAAGAAAAACCAGGCTATCACCTTTTTCCGGGTCATCGATAAAATTTTCTATAGTGGAACCGGTGTAGTCCTGCTCGAAGGTGGTAAATTTAACGCTTTGGGCACTTATAGGAAAATTGTATTGATAATACATGGAATCCCGATGGTAATAGACCGCCATAACAGCCGCTGGAGACCGCAGGCTAAAACTCAGCATTCCGCCATTTGTGGTAGTCGGGCGAACGTTAATTCCTTTGAAGAAATTCAGAAAAGCAGTACTTGATTCAAAATTTAAGGCAACCGCGTTAAAAAATTCGGAACTAAATCCTTCATCCATTCGAATTCTTAGCTCAGGAATTAAAGTGTCAATCACTATGGAATCACTTCCCGGACTTTCAATGGTGGTTTTTGTGTTTGGCGAAGGTATTATTTTTGTTTCTCCAATTTTTTCAAACGCGATTAATGATTGATTGGAAAAATATTCTATGGTGTCGTCCAGTTGCTCCTCCAAACGGTAAACAGCAAGGCCGTAGATTTCGGTCGTATCTCCGTAAAAGCCATTGGCAAACCAAGGCAATATCAGCACAATAGAATCCAATCCTACGCCATCATCGCTGAAAGCAGGGTTGGGGCTGTTCCCATTATTTAGGCTCAAACCTGCGAAAACCTGAGCGGTGGATAAACCGAAAACGGGGTCATCTAAGGCACCACACAAATAACTCGTTAATTGCAAGGAAGGATTCGGGCTGTAGGTTCGAACAGAATCCCCCATGACCGTCCTTGCCTGCAATGATATGGTATCTGTAAAAGCCACATTTATTTGGTCTCCCGACAACAAGTCAGAACCAATTATGGTCGGGTCATTGCAACTATTCATGCTAAATAAGGCTGCAAACAACATCGCAAGTGCGATAATGGTATTTCTCATTCGTCTTAAAATCTGCAAAAAATAAAATAGGGGAGAGGATTAAGAATGTAAATTTAAGAAGCTATTGCTCTTGAATCGTCTTTGCTCTTTCATTGGTGAAACCAATTGATAAATAAACTTTTGAATAAATAAAAAATAGCTAATGACGATTATTTGAAGGCACTCACTTACTTTTATCATCGTTCCTTAAATAAAAAGAGAAAAACTTCGCAATACAAAGGTTTTCTTCATTTCTCCCAATCTCTCGTTATCTAATAATTCTTTAATGCAAAAGAAAATGGAATTATTGCATAAGGAAATGATTCGATAAGCATTAATCTCTTTTGCGTCGGGTAGATTACCATTCCTCCTTTTGGATTACCCTTCCACTTCTTTTTCAGGTAATAGGAAATTGTAAAACGCCAAATATGCCGAAAGAAAATCTTCCGTTCCCTGAAAATCAAGAACCGGCTTACGAGACTCTTCTAACATTTTCAGAACGGAGTCGCTCAGATTATCGCTGCCTTTGATTAACGCATTTGAAAAAGTTATCGCTCCTCCATGTAGATTTATGCCATTTCCATTTTGAAAAGCCGTCAAATCTTCCGATTCAAGACTGTTGATGGATGCCTTGGTGAAAAATCTATTCGAGAACGATTTTTCAAGGGTATTCTCATAGACGGAATAAACGATTTTCGAATGCTCGAATAAAGGTTCTGTTTTATAGGCTTCCCGAATGTAAAGGGGTAATAAACTGGTCATCCAACCATGACAGTGAATAATATCCGGTGGCCAGCCGAACTTTTTCACCGTTTCGATAACTCCTTTGCAGAAAAATATCATGCGGTCGGCATTATCTTCAAAAGGTTTGCCCTCATCGTCTTCAAATACAGACTTGCGTTTGAAGAAATCTTCATTATCAAGAAAATAAACTTGCATTCTGGCACCGGGAAGAGAGGCCACCTTTATAATCAGAGGGAAATCGTCGTCGTCAACGATAATGTTCATACCGGATAACCGAACTACCTCGTGGAGGCGGTGACGGCGTTCGTTAATCGTTCCAAATCTGGGCATTAACACCCGGATTTCCATCCCTTTTTCCTGAATGAATTGAGGCAATTTTCGTGCGATTTCAGAGATTTCGGAGAGGGCTGTATAGGGTTGCATTTCCTGTGTTACAATCAGAATTTTTTTCTTTTCCGCCATAGCTGTCATTAATTTATTTTACTGAATTTTTCACTCAATGAACGGGGGCGCAAAGGTAATAAAAAAAAGCCGGTAATTTTAATCCTAGTCCCAACATTTTAAAGTGAAGGACAAATTTGAAGAAAGCGATGATTCCACAAAAAGAACCTCCTGGCAAGACTGAATTTTCGAATAATTAGAGCCAAAAAAGCAGTTGTTGAAAAGGTTAAAAACCTATAATTTTGGTTGTTTATCCTCCAAAGTGTTACAACCTAATAATTTCAGCCCTCAGGCATTCCTCAATTCCCAAAAAAGCGTATCTTTGCGTCCCTTTTGTGAAAAGTTCATTAAAATGGATTCTTTAATTCAATTCAATATTCCGGTTTCGGGCTTGAAGGATAAGGTACATCTATTTGATTTTAAGCTTGGAAAGTCGTTTTTTCAGTGCTTTTCAAAATCGCCCATAAAAGATGGGAACATCGAGGTTCAGTTGGAATTTGACAAGCGTCCAGAACTCTATGTTTTGACTTTTGACATCAAAGGAACCGTAAAAGCGATTTGCGACCGTTGTCTGGAAGAATTTGATTTGCCACTGCATGAAAGCCAAAGCCTGCTGGTGAAGTTTGATAAGTTGGAACACGAAGAAGCGGAGGTGGTTTATATCCTGGAAGGGACGAAAAAATTGAACGTCGCTAAGTACATTTATGAGTTTGTCAATTTGGTTACCCCTCTCATCAAAACACACGAAAAGGCAGGCGCAAAATGCCAACAAGACATGTTGCGTTACCTGAGCGACTATCAAGAGGAAAAAGAGGATGCTGCAAGAAATCCTGCTTGGGCAGCCTTGAAAGATTTTGAAAAAAATGATTAATATTTAGTGAACTCTTTGGCTACGGAAGTGTGAAAACAGTTTCACCGAAATGCCCAAAGAAAACACAGAAAAATAGAAAATCTGTCTTGAGTTCAAACCACAAACTCCGTGGGCTAAAAACTTTTATTTTCAAATTTTAACCCGGCGTTGATTTGGACATTTAGATTTTCCGGAAAAACAATTCGTCATTCTAATTCGTAAATTAATACAAAATGGCACATCCTAA
>CAZJYF010000246.1:0-2201 GCA_964549665.1 uncultured Saprospiraceae bacterium | reverse complement strand
GGAAAAACAATTCGTCATTCTAATTCGTAAATTAATACAAAATGGCACATCCTAAGAGTAAAATTTCCAAACAACGCAAGCGAAAACGCCGCACGCATAAAAACGCGCCCATTCCACAAATTGCCACTTGCGCCACCACAGGAGAAAAGCATCTGTTTCATCATGCGTACTATGACGATGAAGGCAACATGTACTACCGCGGCAGGGTGCTGATTCCGGTTGAAGAAGAGGAAGATTAAATTGGCCACGAGTAATAATGAACGCTAAAAAGCTCCCATTCCGAAGTCGCTGAATGAGGGGCTTTTTGTGTTTCTTATTTGATTCGATTTCGGTCTGTATGCTTTGGCGTGCCGGAAAATTACTTCCCCACTCAATTTTCGATTATGAAAAAAATCATCAATACAGATAAAGCGCCTGCCCCGGTAGGTCCTTACAATCAGGCTATCCGCCATCAAGGGACATTATACGTCTCCGGGCAAATTGCTATCGACCCGGCTACCGGAAATTTGGCCACCCACAACATCGAGGAAGAAACGCATCAGGTGATGAAAAACCTCCGTGCCATCCTGGAAATGGCTGGTTCATCTTTTGCCCATGTTTTAAAATGCAGCGTTTTTGTTTCGGACATGAATCATTACAGCCGAATCAATGCCGTTTATGCCGAATATTTTGACGAAGATACAGCCCCAGCGCGGGAGTTGGTGGAGGTAGCCAATTTGCCCAAATTCGTCCATGTGGAAATATCCCTCATTGCTGCTGTGAACAGCTAAAAAATCGCAGATTTAAGGTTCTTTTTGAACAGTGCCATCAACCTTTGAATCCCTCAAAAAATGAAGAGACAAGTCCTTTCTTGCATTCAGCCTACCGGGCATTTTCACTTTGGCAATTATTTCGGCGCTGCCGAGAATTGGGTGAAATTGCAAAAAGAATACAATTGCATTTATGGGGTGGTAGATTATCACGCCATGACGATGCCCTACAATCCGAAAAAGTTGAGGAACGACACCTGGGAGATGGTTTTCAATCTGCTGGCAGTAGGCATCGAGGTGGAGCATCTTTTTGTGCAATCGCTTATACCGGAACACGTAGAATTGGGCTGGATTTTCAATTGTTTCACTTCCTATGGACAGCTTTCCCGAATGACACAGTTTAAAGATAAAAGCGCACAAAGTATGGGTAGCGGCGAAGGCTTTATTTCGGCGGGCTTGCTGAATTATCCGGTTTTGCAGGCGGCGGACATTTTGATTTACCGGGCGGATTATGTGCCAGTAGGAAACGATCAAAAACAACACCTGGAATTGACCCGCAATATCGCACAACGCTTCAATACCCAAGTGGGTAAGGAATATTTCGTCTTGCCTAAACCGCTTTATACAGAAACGCCAAAAATCAGGTCAACCTCGGACCCAACCAAAAAAATGAGCAAAAGCGCGGGCGAAAAACATTACATCAATGTCTTTGCCGAAGAGGCTCGTATTCGCAAACAAATCCGCTCGGCTGTCACCGACACCGGTCAAGCGGCAGACGGGGGAATGAGTCCCGGGGTGGAAAATCTTTTTGAGTTGCTAAAGGCAAGCGATAAAAAGGAGGCGCACGCCTCTTTGATGGAAGATTATAAATCAGGCAGTTTGAAATATGTAGATTTGAAGCAAGCCACGGCAGATGCCCTCGTCGAAATCAGCGCCGGTTTTCGGGAAAAGAAAGCCGAAATGAATGCCCAAAAAAAGGAAATCAAAAACCGCGTCAAAGCGTCTTCCGCAGAAATCCGCAAACAGGCACAACAGACCGTCCGGGATGTCAAGGAATTGGCGGGTTTACTAAATGTGCGGTTTTGATTGTTTGAAATAGCAAAATAATTCTAGCCATGAAAATAATTTGCATCGGCAGAAATTATGTCGAACACGCCAAAGAATTGGACAACCCCGTGCCAAAGAAGCCGGTGGTGTTCATGAAACCCTCCTCCGCTTTATTGGTGAACGACAAGCCGCTTTACTACCCCAACTTCACAAAAAAATTGCACTACGAGGGAGAGATCGTTTTGAAAATTTGCCGTACCGGCCGGCATGTGCAGCCCGAATTTGCTTCCATATATTACGAGGAAGTTGCCTTCGGATTAGATTTCACCGCCCGTGATTTTCATCAATAATTCATGGAAAAGGGGCACCTGTGGGAAATGGCTAATGGTGTCTACGGTTCAGACC
>CAZJYF010000245.1:0-6177 GCA_964549665.1 uncultured Saprospiraceae bacterium | reverse complement strand
CTAAAGGAAACGTCGCCGAGATAAGCCTGAATGTCGTTGGGGTCTCCATCTGCATTCACACCGGGAAGAATGACCGGCAGGAAACGGTCCACGTCGGTATCTACCGTATTTCCGCGGGCAAGCAGCGTGGCAGTAGCGATGGAATAGATGTCACCACCATGGATAAATTGCCAATGGAAGTCAAAGGTGATTCCTTTCCAGGAGAAAGAGTTCAGCCAGTTGGCAGTGTAGTCTGGTTGAGGGTCCCCGATAATGGCGATATCCTGGTCAGGAACAAAATTCCCATCAGCGCTAACGACCCGTTGTCCGTTAATTCTTCGATAGGGCGTTCCTTGTATAACGCCAAATGATTGACCGGGAATAGCCCAGTTCGCCACGCCGTCGAATTGATCCGCGGTGCCATTAGCAAGGTTATCCTGCACGCTGATTTTAATTTGGTCAACGCCCGGGGCTATCTTATCCACCGTGTTATCATTGGCAGCGATATTGAAGTCGATGTTCCAGTTGAAATCTCCTCTTAGCGGAACTAAATTAATCCCCAATTCAATCCCTTTGTTGGTGACCTGTGCCGCATTGACGGTGGTTTTGGAAAAGCCCGTTGAAGGATCTAAATTGAGGTCAATGATGAGGTCGGTTGAACGCTTGTGATAAACCGAGAAGTCAATTCCAAATCTGTTTTGGAGAAAGCGACCTTCCAGTCCGAGTTCGAATTCCCGGTGTTTTTCGGGCTTCAGATTTTTGTTACCCAAGCGGTCACTGACGGAGTTGGTATTTACTACCGTACCTCCTGAAGTAATAAATTGGTTCGTAGCGGTTGATAGCGTACTCCTGGTTTGGAATGGATTGGGATATCCGGCGGAGGTACCGTATCCAAAGCGCAGTTTCAAATAATTGAGCACGTTGCTTCCCTGCAAGCCGGAAAAGGCTTCGGTGGGAATGAAGGATATACTGGCGCTGGGGTAAATTTTTGTGTTGTTGTTCGATTCCAAAGTGGACGTCCAGTCATTTCTCGCCTGGAAGTTGGCATAGACAAAACTTTTGTAACCCACCGTTGCCGTTCCATAGAGACCAATTTGGTTCTCAAACTGCTTAAAGGAAGAGTTTCTGTGGTCAATAAAGTTGCTGTTGGTAAATAAACCAAACACAAACTGGTTGGTACTCCCGGCAAAGGTTTGGTCCCGGACTTCCCTTCTAAAGTTTGTACCAAGAATACCGCTAACTTCAAAATCTTTGAAGACATGGAAGTCGTAAGCAAAGTTAAATACCTGGTCGGTAATCCTGTTTAAGCGAGAGGAAGTGGTCAATTCGCCATCGGGAATTTGAGAGCCACCTTTGTCAATTTCTCTTCTTTGCACCTGGGTATATTGGTCTATCCCCAACCGGTAAAAGGCGGTCAACCAAGGCGTCAATTCATAACTCAATTCGATGGTGCTAAAAAATCGCCGGATGGATTCGAGGTCTCTGGAATGATTCAGTGTCCACAATGGATTCTGAATAGCCGAGCCTGTTCTGTAATAAACCTGTGAGCCATCTATCGGGCTTTCGAAAGGCAGGTTCAACAGGTCAACATTACGCGGCGTATAAATCAGATTGGCGAACAAGGAAGAGCCACTTGGATTACTACCGGCGCCGGAAGCGGCGGGCGGTGATTTCCGTTGGGAATCCACATAGTTGAAGGTGGCTTTTACATTTATCCCATTCTGCAACTTGGTGCGTGCGCCTAATCCAAAGTTGTGTTTTCTCAAAAAGTTGGTGGGCATTCCTAATGCATCATTTGGCGTAATACCCTGATCATTCAAATAACTATAGGTAGCATTTATGGCAGAACCATTCCCCAGGTTGTTTGCTATAGAAACGGAGGTGTTGCTAAACAAACCCTTTTTGAAGAAACCTTCCACGCTTGCGTGTGGTGCGTAAGGAACAAGCACTCCCTGGAATTCGGGAAAGTCATCGGCGTATTGAGCTTGGTTGTAAGGGTGAGGAATCATGCCATTTTCATCAATGCCATTGCTCCCCCTGACTCTAAAATCAGGTCCCCAGTTACTGAAGAAACGACCGTAGTTTCCGGAGAAACCGTTGCCAAAATTATTTTGGTAGTCCGCAATATTGGCGACTTGGGTGTAACCGGTAGTCTGGCTCACGCTTACCTCCATGCCTTTTTTGGAAGTGCTCCCTACATTACCGTTCTTTGTCGTCACTAATATCACCCCGTTTTTGCCGGCTTCTCCATAGAGTACCGTGGCGCTCAAGCCCTTCAGGATGCTGATTTCAGCGACGTTGTTCGGGTCGAGGTCGAGGAAACGGCTGGAAGCGGTAGCTCCACCGGAAATAAAATCCCGGTCGGTGTTGGTGTCCGTATTAAAGGGAACACCATCCACGACGAACAATGGCTGGTTGCTACCGGAAATGGAAGAATATCCCCGGATAATGATATTGGTTCCGCTACCTGCCAGCCCACTGGTTTGCGTAATATCCACGCCGGTAGCTTTTCCTCTGAGAAGCCGTCCGATGTCTGCTTCTCCACTTCCTTCTATCGATTCTCCCCCAATCGTTGTGACCCCGTAGCCAAGGGCTTTCTTCTCTTTCCGAATACCCAAGCCGGTTACAACAACCTCGGAAAGTTCCAGTGAACCTTGTTCCAAGGCAACATCTAGGACGTTGGAAACGCCAATTTCAACTTCTTGAGTGGTAAATCCTGTGTACGAAATAACGAGGGCTGTGGCACCCTCCGGAGCTTCAAAAGAATAGGTTCCGTCAATGTCAGTTACAGTTCCTGTAGCGGTGCCTTTAGCTAGAACGGTAGCACCAATGAGTGGTTCTCCGTTGGAGTCGGTAATTGTACCCGAAACAGTTCTCTGTGCAAAGGTAAAACCGACGCCGAGTAGAACCAGCGTTAACATTAGTAAAAGCTTTTTCATACTAATTCAATTTTATTTGAGTAAATGTGTTAAAATAAACGAGAAGCTAAATTATAATTTTTTTATAAAAATCAAGTTTTTTTCTTAACTTTTTCTTTTTGACGTTTTTAGAACATAGTAACACATGAGAAATTAGAAAAAGAACGAATATTACTCTTTTGGCGCTGCTTGTATCGTCCTCCCCAAGATTATTATTAGAATCGAACTTTCCATTTTTTCCTGGATTTCAATTCAGTCAAACCTAGAAGAAATTTAAATTTTAAGATAATTTAACTTAATGCCTTTGACAAAAGGGAATTAAGCCCAAGCGGCTTAAAACAGCATAAAAATTTAGAAGAAAGCAATCTCCCGGATATGCCGGAATATCTTTGAAATCTATCCCTCCCAAAAATGTTCATTCGACTTTTTGCCGACAAATTCTTTTGTTCTTTTAAAGCTTTTACTTTCTAAGCTGCAGACTCCTCCTGTGGTGGAAATTACGGCTGCGTTAATAGATTGAAGTTGACATTTAAAATAAAATCGAACACCCTTTGACCGTTCGCACCTTCAACAAGGACCTGCCATTACCTCTTCCTTAAATGATATCCACAATCATAAAAGGAACTTCCCAGCACTCCAATCACACTGCAATTGGCGCGGACAGCAATTCTTTTGGAATGGCAAAAGCGGCCACCAAAGCCCCGGCTTCCTGCCGCAGGTCGGCGCATAATTCATCCACCATGCGGCGGATGGCTTTGGATTTTACCCCTTCCAGATAATCTTCTTCGAGGTACCATCCTTTGTGAAACTCGATGGTGGAGAGAGCGTACAAATCGCACAATTTTTTCAAAACGGCCTTCAAATTCGGCTCTTCGCATTCGTCAATGACTTTGACAAATTGTTCCAAAACGATGCGTTCGACGAAGGCGGTTGCCACCGCAATCAGATGCGTTTGGCACTGCAGGAAAGCATCGTAAGAACGCATGCCCCGCTTTATTTTATTCCGCAGGCGTTGCGCTACGGAATAGAGAAGTCTGTTTTCCCGGAATCGGAAGGCATCCAAATGGAATTCGCCGTCCAGCAAATGTGCGCGATCGGTATTGCGAATTGTCAGGGGGTTCAATTCGGTGATGGAAGTCATCACTTGGACAGCCAGAAATCGAAGGATGCCCATCATCCCTTCCTCGTTGAAATCCTCCCGGAATTTGGTGAGCAAGGACTTGGCAGTGAGTTGAAGCAGCACCGTATTGTCGCCTTCAAAGGTGGTGAAGATTTCGGTGTCGGCTTTGAGGTCTGCCAAGCGATTCTCAGCGAGGTAGCCTTTGCCGCCACAGGCCTCGCGGCACTCCTGCAAAGTTTCAGTAGTGAACCAAGTGCTGTAAGCCTTCAATCCGGCTGCCAGGGTTTCGATTTCGCGGATGTCTTTCTCGCTTCGATTGACATACCGCTTCGCGAGGTAGGTCAGCCCAAAGTCGAGCGCGTAGGCTTTCGCCAAAAGAGGCATCAGACGCCGCTGATGTGTGGGATAGTCCAAAAGAACGGTTTCCGGTTCGGCGAAAGAGGGTCCGAATTGCCTTCTTTTCAGCGCGTATTTTATCGCAATTTCAAGGCCCGATTTGGCGGCACTCAAACCGGCCCGCGGCACGCTGACGCGACCCCCGACGAGGGTTCCCAACATGGTAAAAAAGCGTTTGGAAGGGTTTTCAATCGAGCTGGAATACCTGCCTTTTTCATCGACATCGGCGAAGCGATTGAGCAGGTTTTCACGGGGCACGCGGACATTGTCGAACCAAATGCGGCCGTTGTCCACGCCGTTCAGCCCCAATTTGTAACCGTTATCTTCTATCCGAATGCCGGGCAACAGCCTGCCCGCCTCGTCTCTAAGCGGCACCAAGATAGCGTGAACTCCCTGATTTTTCCCTTCCACGATGAGTTGCAAAAAAACCGTCGCCACCCTGCCCTGCAAGGCGTTTCCAATGAACTCCTTTCCAGCTTCTTCATTGGGTGAGTGAACGACAAACGATTCATTTTCAGGATCATAGATTCCCGTCGTTTCCAGATTTCGCACATTGGAGCCGTGCCCCGTTTCGGTCATGGCAAAGCAGCCGGGCAATTCGAGGGTACCGATTTTTTGAAGGTATTTTTCGTGGTGACGGTTGGTTCCAAGCCACAAGACGCTGCCGCCAAACAAGCCAAATTGAACCCCGAATTTAATCGTCAAACTCAAATCGAAATACCCCAGCATTTCAAAAACGGCTGCGTAGGAACCCACATCGTCCTTGCCGCCCTGGGCTTTTGGATAAGAAAGAGCACCCAAGCCCTGCTTCGCCAGCATTTTGCACCAATCCAAAACCTGCTCGCGGTAGTCTTCCTTGATTCTGAGGGTTTTATATTGGAAAACAGGGTCCCCCAACAGCAACCTGACTTTTTTCCGAATGTCTGCATAATCGTCGTCCAACAAGCGGGTCATCGCCTCAATTTCAAAACTGGCAGCAACGATACCTCTCCTGTCTTCTTTTGAAAAAATAGAACGGTAGGTGTCAATTTGAACAAATCCAAGGGCTTCCTCCAATTCTTCCAAAGCCCGTCGCGTTTCCGCAGTAGTCCAATGGCGGCCGTCCTTCAGGCGCGCACTCCGCTTTGCCATCTCCAAGCCCAAATCCACCAAAGATTGCCGTGAATTTTCCGGCAAGGCGGACAGGGCATTCTTCAAAACAATTTTCCAATGCTGGAATAACTCGCGGGTGGGGGGGGTGGCAGGGCTGCACCATTCTTTCAAAAGCATTTTATCTTTTGGATCCAGGAAGGTCAGCGAAGCAATTTTTTTTTCCAGCAGGCGCACTTCGCTGGGGCTTAACACGCGGTCAGCCCAAGCTACGTAAAATAAAGGCAATAAACTTTGGACTCCCGGAGAATAGGTTGGGAAAGCAGGGGGCGATTGATTCATAAATAGGTAATCTTAATTCATTTGAGTGTGTGACAAAAATGGGAGGAACAACTATGAAAAAAGGGTTCATTCACAAGTTTTGTGGTAAAATTGGAGAATATAAATTCTCCACTGCTGAATCTCATTAAATCATTGATTATCAGTCTATTAAAAATTTGCAAGCGGAGAATTTAGATTCTCCGAATTCTGGTCCACAAAACTTGTGAATGGACCTAAAAAAGTAGGTGTAAACAATTTTACGGATTTGTGATTTACGATTAAATGATTTGTGATGTTTGATTTGGAAGGCATTTGCTTGCGGATTTATCTTTTGCCTCCCGATTAAATTCCCTT
>CAZJYF010000244.1:0-6212 GCA_964549665.1 uncultured Saprospiraceae bacterium | reverse complement strand
CCCGATATTTTGGTGGCCCCAGCAACGTCCAATTGGACCGACGGGTTATACCTACGTATTAATCACTCAGTGGCAGGAGATACACGGGGTCATGTTCGGCACCCCCGAGACCACCACCGGAGGAAATGCCCTGAAATTTTATGCCACCATGCGCCTCGACATTCGCAAATCGGGGGCAGCTATAAAAGACAAAGAAGCCAATGTGGTGGGGAATCACGTTCGGGTGAAAGTGGTAAAAAACAAATTGGCTCCTCCCTTTCGGGTAGCCGAATTTGACATCATGTACGGCGAAGGCATTTCCAAAAACGGTGAAATTGTTGACCTCGGCGTCGACCACGACATCATCCAAAAAAGCGGGTCATGGTACAGCTATAATTCGGCAAAAATAGCACAGGGTCGCGAAGCAGCCAAGCAATTTATGGAAGACAACCCCGAAGTCGCTCAGGAAATCGAACAAAAAATCAAGGAAAAGATAACCGGTGTAGAAGACAACAAAGAAGCCATTGAAAAAGTAAGTGAAAACGGGCACAATTAAAGGCCCATCGAATGGTTTGGTGGTTGAATCCTTCACCATCAAACCATTCCTTTTTTGAAATCATTCTGCTCCCACCGTTTTTTGATTGTCAAAACCAGGTACTAATCATTAACAGGGTACTACAAACGCTCTCAGCCCTGGGCGTATAGAACTTCCTTTTCGGCAAAATAAGACTCATCGAAAAAATCGGAAATCGGGAAACGCTCGACATATTCCCCTTTTGGCAACGCGTTGATTTCCACTTGAATCGCTTCGCCGCCTTTTAAAGCAAGCAATCCATTCGGAAGCAAATGCTGATGTTCGGTTTTTATCAGGCGAGCACTCCAGGCAAGGAGTTTTTCCAAAGGTGCTACTGCCCTGCAAACGACAAAGTCGAACCGCTTTTTTTTCAATTCTTCCGCCCTAATTTGGAGTGCCTCCACATTTTTCAAACCAACGGAATTCGCAACCTCTCGCACAACTTTAATCTTTTTAAGCGTGCCGTCCACGAGGGTGAATTTGGTTGACGGGAAAAGGATTGCCAGCGGAATTCCAGGAAATCCTCCGCCTGTACCGATGTCTAATATTTCTGCCGTTGGTTTAAATTTCACCACTTTCGCGATAGCCAAAGAATGCAGCACATGGTGTTCGTATAAGTTGTCAATATCCTTTCGGGAAATGAGGTTTATCTTCTCATTCCAATCTCGGTAAAGGGGTTCCAATCGCTCCAATCTTTGGATTTGTAAGGAACTTAAATCGGGAAAATATTTTAAAATCAGTTTCATTTATTTTTTAGTCTCTTCCTCCTCAGTTCTTCAATGACTTTTCGCACCCAGTTGGGAATGATGATTACCCCGGCAAGAAGGTAGGAATAAAAGGTTAGCACCCGCCAAAGGGTGGCAATAACCGCTGCGTTGGTTGCACTGCTAACATAGTCATTGAAAAAATTATTAAACAGCAATTCGATGATTCCCGCACCCCCGGGGGTAGGGCTGAAAGCGAGTATGATAAACATGCTTTCAAATCTTCCATACACCTCAAATTGCGACCAAAAATCCGTTGGAACGGAGCGCAGTAAACCGATGATCAAGCAATTCAGCGAAAGGAAACGAAAGAGCCAGGCAGTCGTGGTAGACAGGAATGCCAACGAATGGAATTTCCAGTTTTGGCGTTTCAGTTGCCCGGAGGCAACCATTATTTCATTGCCTAATTCAATCGCCTTCCACCTGTATTTCCGAAAAAAACGGATTTTGGTAAACCCAACCAAAAACCGTTTTAGCTGCAGGGGATTTTTGAATAGCCCGTAATAAAACAGTGTCCCATAGATTAGCATGAGCGAAAAACCCAACAAAAAATAATACCCCCAGGCATCTAAATCAGTCACTCCGTCCAAATTGGGACGTATCATTCCCGTCCCAAAAAAAAAATAGAGCAAAGGCAGGGAAATCACGAAAAACAAGGTGTCCAGCACGATGGTATAAAGGACGATGGTTGCCGTTTTGGCGGCAGAAAGTTTTTCCTGCGCCAGCACAAAAAAGGCAACAGCCGAACCGCCCAAACTGGTGGGTGAAACAGCGGAACTAAATTCCCAGATAAAAATCAGTTCAATACATTTCCTCCAGCTGAAAACACCTTCGGATAGAAGGCGAAGCCGATAGGCATACGCCAAGTGCCGAATCACCAGTATGAGAACGGCGACACCTATCCAAAAAAGCGCATAGGACGTCCATTGAATTTTTTGAAACTCCTTCGGGTCGAATTGCCGCCAAAGCAGATAGAGCACTACCCCTACCCCTATCAGGATTGGCAGGATAATCCTTGAGGTGCGCAGTGATTTTAATACTTTTTGCTGATTCTTTGAAAAATCTTCCAGTTGTTCCGGTCGTCTCACTGAGGAAATTTTGAATTTGACTCGACAAAAACAGAAGAAAGCCCTCTTTCGTTCCTTCCGACACACCCTTCCCGTGACAGGCTCCCTTTTGGCGCCGCAAGATAGGGAGTTGTTTTTCAAGCTGATAGAAAATTTCTACCTTTCGGGGAAACAAATTTTCAACCAACTTAAAACAAACATTATGTCTTGGTTATACACCATCATCGTAGGAGCAATAGCCGGTTGGCTGGCTGGTCAAATTATGAAAGGAAAGGGCTTTGGACTTCTTGGAAACATCGTCGTGGGCATTATTGGCGGATTTCTCGGAAACTGGCTTTTTGGTACTTTAAACATACACATTGCAAGCGGAATGCTGGGTGATGTCATTACAGCAGGTGCAGGAGCTGTTGTATTGCTTTTTATTGGGGGGTTGATAAAAAAATGATGCTGTTTTTTTTTGGAAACCACACCTGATTTTCCTAATTGACCAATAAATTTCTAAGCCGTTGCTATATCCGAACCCATGAGGATAAATTTTGAAACAGGCGTTTCGTAGCCTTCATCTAGCAGATGCAGCATGCTTTCTTTATCTTTCATTCTGTGAAAGGTTCCCGGGCCAATCTGCTTTTGCGGAGCGATATCCCCATTTTTTATTTTTGTCCAATTTTCTCTAAAAAGTGTTTGAATTTCATTTTGCAAAATATCGTACGAAGTTTTCAGGGTTTCATTACCAGAAAAAAACACTTCTTTTTGAACCAAAATGGCTCCCGTATCAACTCCTTCACCAATTAAATGTATCGTTACACCCTTAGGCGTATGGTCAATAAAACTCCAAAAATTGGGGTCTGAGCCGCGGTTATACGGCAAAAAGGAAATGTGCAAATTGATTATTTTATTTGGGAAACGGTCAATTACCTCCTTTTTGATAATGTGCCGGTAACCATGACTCACAAGAAAATCGAAGTCATTTTCCTCCAAAAAATCCATGGTCATTCTATCGCTTTTAGCGACCACTTCATCGCCACTTAGCCAGATAAAATCGATCAATAGAGCATTGCTATCTCCCAGAAACAACACTTTCATAATCAAAAGCAAATTTTAACGGTGAATAACGGGAATGGAGGGAACAACGGGAATGGAGGGAACAACAGCTATGCCGATTTTGAGAATTCGAGTCCTGCCCAGTATAAAAAGGCAACTTAGAAAGTGGATTGGCTTAAAAAATGCAGCAATTTTCTTGGCAGAAAATTTGAGCGTTGATAAGTCGTGATCGCCAAAACCGCGCAAGAACCTCTACCGGTCAAATTTTTTAATATTGAAATAGAAAAAAATCAATTTTTTAGCCTGAATCTCTTAAAAATAACATTCTTTCCAAGAGAACATGAAAAATTTCAAAAAAAAATTTGGTAAAACATGGAAATTAAATAATTTTGTCCTACTCTGGAAAAAACATTAAATTTGTCCGAGTTCGTTTTTACCCCATCAAGAAAACGAAGGACACAAAAATATATCAAGTGGAAAACAGATGATTCCACTTCTGAAGATTTGGTTTTTTGGGGTTAAATAAGCTGGCTTCCATCTCCTGGAAGTCGGCTTTTTTTTAAATTTTGATGAACCTGATAAAAAAAACCAGCATTATTTCTTGCAGAAGTAATTTCTCAAATCCCCCACCGAAAAACGAAAACAATTGCCCCAACGGCTCTTCCACCACACAAATCAGGAAGGAATCTTTGCCTAATTTGCCTGCATTCAAGTAAAAAATAATTTTTAGATTGCAGTACTTTTTCTTTAATTGGGGCGGTTAATCTTTTGTTCTGGTAAAGGAAAATGAGAAAAACTGAATTTAGCCCAACAAAAGTTAAAAAGACTCCAATAAAGTCTGTTCATAGAAAATTTTAATTTTCGCAATTGCGAATTTTCTGGTTTTCAACTTAAAATTGATTTGTGGAGCATCAAATATTTTCGATTACCCTTTAATTTCAATATTAGATGTCACTAAACCAGGTAATGACCAAAAGGATATATGTAGCTGCTACCAGCCAGCATGTGGGCAAAACGACTTCGACCTTGGGTTTAGTTGTTGCCTTGAAAAAAGCCGGCCTACGGGTTGGATATTGCAAACCTGTAGGGCAACAATTTGTTGATCTGGGAAATTTGCGCGTTGATAAGGATGCTTTGTTATTTTCTACGGTCATGAATTTCGACCTTCAACCCCACTACCACAGCCCTGTCATATTGGGAAAAGGCGCCACAACCTCCTATTTGGACGCCCCAACTCTCTTCGATTATAAAAACGATATTATCAAAGCGGCAAACTGGTTCGAACAGGAGCACGAATTAGTTATTTTCGAAGGCACCGGGCATCCCGGCGTGGGCAGTGTGGTAGGATTATCCAATGCAGTGGTTGCCAAAATGCTAAACGCAGGGGTAATTATGTTAGTAGAAGGTGGAATCGGAAATACGATTGACCGCCTGCACATGAGTCTGTCTTTGTTTCGCGAACAAAAGGTGCCAATTATTGGGGTAATTATAAACAAAGTAATTCCAGACAAAATAGATAAAATTCGCCATTACGTCGGCACTTGGTTGAAACAGAACAATTTGCCCTTGCTCGGAATTTTGCCTTTTGATCAAAGCCTTTCATATCCCATTATGTCCACCGTTAAAAAAGCCATTTGGGGGAAAGTATTTTCCAACGATAAAAAACTCTCAAACAAGGTAGAAAACATCATCGCAGGGTCGTTGATTAAAAGCCACAATTTTGAGAAAGAAAAAAACCTACTGTTGGTGGTTAGTCCCAAACGAATTTGCACAGCACTGGACCAAATTACTTCTATTTGCGAGGAACAAAAAATCACAAAAACGCCAATTTCAGGTATTATTTTGACCGGCGACGGACGCCATATTCAAGATTCTTTTACCGATATTCGATGCAAAAAGTATATCCAGGATCATCAAATTCCCGTCATCTCCACTAAATTGGACACCTACGGTTCGGTGGTGAAAATTAGCCGGATTGACGTCAAGATTAACATTAACACCCCCTGGAAAACCAAACGGGCTATTGAGTTGGTTGAAAAAAATGTGGATTTGAATGCCATCATTCAAGGTGTCCCAACAAGGGTTTTTGAGCATTAAATGGGGTTCTGCTCCCACATTAGAGCAGGTAGAACAATTACTTCTCACTTACGGCCAATTTTTCATCCATGCTTTACCACTTCATCGAACAAATTTTAGATACGCCCCTTGAACCACCTATTCCATACTCCTTGGGCAAAACAAAAGCCGGCAGGCCACTTCCGGCCTATCGATTTGGAAGTGGGAATTTCAAAATAAGTTTAATCGCCGGTTGTCATGCGGACGAACCTAGCGGACCTAGATTGCTTAAAAAGCTGGTAAATTTCCTGCACCAATTGGATTCCAACCATCAATTGCTCCAAAATTTTTCCTGGCAGGTCGTTCCCCACGCCAATCCCGACGGAGAAGCCGTCAACCAAAGATGGTACAGCGAGGAAGATACAGAATACGATTTGGCAGCCTATTTGAAATTTAGGGAACGAGCCCTACCGGGGGACGATTTTGAGTTCGGCTTTCCCGTCGATGGTCAGGCAACTGCCCTGCGACCTGAAAATGCTTTCCTCTACGACTTTTGGCGCGACTGCCAGCCTCCCTTTCACTTCCACGCATCGTTGCACAGCATGGGGATTGCTTTCGGCGCCTGGTTTTTGATTGACCAAAACTGGATTTCGAAATCAGAAATCATTCAGCAAAGCTCCCGTAAAAAAACCATAGAATTGGGTTACCCGCTGCACGACATTGACCGCAAAG
>CAZJYF010000243.1:0-6212 GCA_964549665.1 uncultured Saprospiraceae bacterium | reverse complement strand
ATATCCATCAGTTAAAATGAACAAGATATTACGGTGTTTGTCCTTTATACAATAGTCTTTTACCCTAGATTTAAAAAAATCGAAAATATCCGAACCTGGATAATTATCTTTTCCAATTTTTGCTAATGGTTCTTTCTGCCTTAATGTACTTGAATATATAGTATTAGTATATGTATGATAATCCGAACTTATAGAGCAAATTTGCTTCAATGTAGCATTATCTTTACTAAAACTCTTATCTAATGTTTTAACAATATTGTTAATGTTGGAAATATTTTCAGGCAAAGGGTGTAAAAACAACTTTATGTAATCGTTCATTAAAACAGTTTTTTTGTTTCTTAGGTGAACTTCAAAAGCTTCTGATATAGATGTTATATATCCTAGGTCTCTTTTCCAATACTCCATTGAAGGATTAGGATTTAATGTTGGGCTTATTCTATCTGATAAATCTAAAAATATACTCACATTCAAATTCTTTCTTTCACCAGAAAGTTTCTTTACTGGGGCACAATCAATGTTTCCCACCTCAGAGCCATTTGGATTATTGCAACTACAAAAAAATAGGACTGATAAACTAATGAAAGCTAATGCTAATGTATTTTTCATTATTTAATTCTAATTTTAGGTGTAGATTACGTTTTCTTTGTTTTCGTTAGACACATTGTATTTTCTCAAATGTTCCTCAGACACTTGATTGCATTCTTGAATCAATTTTTCTTTTGGCTCTTTAGGTAAGGCAATTTCTCTACCTATCGCCAATAGCCAACCATTTAAATATTGAGAATGATACACAAGATACCTTTTCTTTTCAAAGATAAACCCATCAATTTTAGATTGAAGTTCTTCAATCTTACCGTTAATTGATGAAATATCTTCTTCGATTGAATCTTTAAGCTTTTTAATTTCTTTTTTTTCGGATAGAAGATTTTCCTTTTGATTTTTGAGTGAGCAAATGAAAATTTTTATTTTGTCAATGTTTTCGTATTCATTCATAATAAAATCGAAAACTAACCCCCAAATAATATAAACAACAAAGCCAGCGAAAATAATACCCCAAAATTCCACACTTTGAAAGGCTAAACTAAGGTTGAATTCTTGTCCAGGTAATTTTTCAAAATCAAAAATTTTCTTTTCAATCTGATACGCTAGTATTGCATCAAAAATAAAGGTCACAACAAATAGACTTATTATTTTAAAAGTTGCTTTTTCTTTTGCCTTTTGAAACATATGTATCAGGTAGCCTAACCCCATAAATGCAAATGGAATCGTGCAAATGAAAATTACTTCAAGATATCCGCCATTAGTGTCATTAAAGGCTTTTGAAAGTGCTTGACCATCAAATATTGCTGCAAAAACAGTAGTTTCAGGTGCAAAATCTTTGAAAAATGCTGAATAAAATGCAGAAATATAAAATACAACTAAATAAAGAGTAATTGGAAGTAAAATTAATAAGCCTATATAAAATTGCGCTTTAGGTTTTTTGTCGGCATCAATTCCAAACTTATTTGGATTGTCTGGCACCTCTGTAATGTCTTGGTCAATTTTCTTTATCTGCAGGGTTAGCTCCTCTATTTCTTTCTCTTTAATTTCTTTTAAAAGAGTTCTTTTGGAAAGTTCGGTTATTTGACGTTGTTGCTCTTCAATGATAGGTTTTTTAAGAGAAGTTTGTTCTTGCGTTCTTATTCGAGTTTCCTCTTTAAAACGCTCAAATACTTCAATTAAACAGTTTTTAAGTATGTTCGGAGATCCTGAGGCATCAATACATTTTTGAGTGCCATCGTCATAATATGTCTGTGGCTCGACATTGTGGCGGTCATTTAAAGGTGACTCAATGGTTTCTTCAGCCTTTGGCTTCAAGGTAATTAGTCTTTTTAAGGCATTCATCGTTATGAATTTAGTTCGTAAATAATTTCTTCCTTATTTTTCCCTTGTTTTACTGATTCAATTAAGTATTCAGAGAGTTTTTCAATATTCTCGTCTAGGAAACCAAATTTCCTGCAAAATTTCTTTAGTGTATCTTTCTCGTCTTCGGAAACAAATCCGTCTACCCAAATCATTCTAGCGAAGTCAATAAGGTACTCGAGCTTTTTTTCAATTGAATCAGGTATTTCAAGATTACCTGTTTTAGAAAGTAAAATTTTATCAAGTTCGTTTTTAGATATGTTTCTTTCTGCGGCAAATTCATAGAGCATTTTCCATTCAAGTGGGCTGAAATCACCATCGGTCATTGCAATTTGGTAAAGGCGTAGAAACTGAGCTTGTAATTCAGTTGGTATTTTTGTCTCTTTCATAATGTTTATAATAAGTTTTGGATTTACATTTATTGTTCGATGTTTCTTTTCTATGCTGACGCCCAACAGAGGAATATCAACTATTGTAATCGATTCCAATTAGGGTGTTTTCAAAAAAAATCAATCAAATTAAATTTGTAAATCATTATTTATCAATATGATAAATTAAAACCAAGACAAATTGTTTGACTAAATTTAAATAATAATAGGTGAAATTAAACAATAGTCTTACATTTTCAAAAAAAAGTGTAAGACACTTGGTTTTAAAATCCATATCATCCAATGGACTTAGGATTTTTGTCTCGGAACTTTTAAGCAATGTGCAAATAAATTCTCAACATTTTGAAGTGAACATTCCAAAGGGTAAATTTTTGTTTCAAAATCATAGTCCCCGGAATGATCCCTTCGCGGATGTTCGACGCAGTCCAATCGACCTGGAAGGAGATGAAATTACAGGGTTTCTACGAAGTGCGTAAAATACTGAACATTATTCTCCCATATCCAAAAAATCGAATGGACTTCAAATTTTTTGAATGTGCCGGAAGCCTAATCCTAATACCGTTTTGTGCTGTTGTTAGACTTGCGTCTCACCATAAATCCCAAAATCAATCCTTTGGTATCGCCTGCCCTTCGATATAGGGGGCACCCACTTCCTGCAGCGCTTTTTCCAATTCCGGAATCGCTTTCGTGCTCACCCGTTCCACCTCGCCGGTGAGGGTCGCCAAATCCTTTTTCGCGATCGCCAGACTTTGTAGGTGCAGGGGCGTAGGACCATAGGTGCTAAACAAACCCCGCCGGCCGACACCCAATCTTGAACCAACCGTAGGCGGATTGCGCTCTCCGATTTCCTCGCGGGTTTTATAGCCACCGAGTTGCTCGTCGAGGTCGAAAAGGTCTTGTTTTAAATTGTACAATTTTTCATTCAATTCCCCCGGTTCAATGTTGGCGCGTTCGAGGGCTACCATCATGGCATCCACCTTGTCTATGCTTTCTTTGAGCGTATTCGAAACGGCGGAGAGTTGGGTTTGCGCCTTTGCAAGTTCATTGCTGAAGGCAGCATATTCTTCCGGGCTGGCGCCCTCCAGGGTTCCTTTCCGCAAGGGTACTACTTCAAAATTGACCGGACCATCCAACTGGGTAACTTTTCCATCTACTTCTTTGGAAAGCGAGACGGTGTAGGAACCGGGCGCTGCGAAAGCTCCACCCGAGAAGAATCTGGCGAAACCTCCCAATGCTTCCCTTTTCCGGCCGGGTTTGATAGCCCTTGTGGAAGGATACCGTAAATCCCATGTCACGCGGTGCATCCCTTTTTTGGCGGGTCCTTTAATTTTGCGGACGACATTGCCATCCGCGTCTTTCACCGTCAACCAAATGACGGGTTTGGGTTGCCTGCGCTCTGCTTCGAGGGCATCCCATCCTTCGAATGGAACATCCTTCCCGTCCTTTATCAATTTCTTCTCCGTTTTCTTCCGCTCCGCTTTTTTGGTGGGGTAATCTTTTGCTAAATGGTAGGTGAAGACCGCTCCAAAAGGAGGATTGTCGGCTGAGTAGGTTTCAGCCCCTCCGTTGCCCGCAATGCTTCTCGGCATATACCACAACGCCTTCCGGGTGGAGAAAAGTGCGGCTTCCTGATTTAGCTTCTCTTCCGTGGCTTCACGCAAAACGCTGTAATCATCCAGGACATAAAAACTCCGGCCAAAGGAAGCGCCCACTAAATCATTTTCTCTTTTTTGAATGACTAAGTCGCGGAAGGCGATCGTTGGAGCGCCTGCCAGTTTTTCCCATTTGACCCCGCCATCGAGGGTTACATAAATGCCAAACTCCGTAGCGGCAAAAAGCAGGTCTTTTTTGATGTAATCCTGAACCACCCGCCAAACCAATGTCCTGTCGGGAATACCGCCCTCTTTGGGGTTGCCACTGATGGATTGCCAGGTGTTGCCCCTATCGGTACTCTTGAACAAATAAGGCTTGAAGTCGCCACTTTTGTGATTATCCAGCGCGATGTAAACGGTATTGGCATCAAAGAGGTCTGCTCTGATATTATTGACAAAAGCTCTGGCAGGTACTCCGGGAAGGCTTTCGGTCATTATTTTCCGCCAGTTTTTCCCGCCATCTTCGGTGACCTGAATTATGCCGTCGTCGGTACCTGCATAAATTAGCCCTTCCAGAAGTGGGGATTCCGCAAGGGAGGTGATGGTATTGAAATTAGACATCGCGGCAACATCCCAGGGATTGTCCCAACTCTGTTGTTTACCCATAATCGGAAGGGTGATGCGCTCCTCATTGCGCGTGAGGTCACTGGAAATGGCGGTCCAGTTATCACCCCTGTTATCTGACCGCCACACCCGTTGGGAAGCGAAGTACAATCTCGCGGGGTCGTGGGGGCTTACCAAGATAGGCGAATCCCAATTGAATCGCTCATAATCTTCTCCTTCGCCGGCTTGCGGCTGAATAAATACCGGCTCCCCGGTTTTGAGGTCCACCCGGTGCAATCCGCCTTGTTGGGTTTCTGCGTAAATGATGTCTGTATTGGCTGGGTCTGTGGCAGATTGGTGGCCGTCGGCGAACAATGTTTTGAACCAATCCTGATTCCGGATGCCATGCCGGTTATCCGTTCTCGAAGGGCCACCCTGAGAACCATTATCCTGCGTGCCGCCATAGATGTAATAGAATGGCTCTCGATTATCTACCGCAACTTTATAAAATTGCGTCACCGGAAGGTTCGGAACAAATCGCCAGTTTTCGGCGAGGTCAAAACTTTCGTAAATGCCCCCGTCGCAACCGACTAACAAATAGTTGGGGTCATTTTTTCGGAAAACCATGACGTGATTGTCGGAATGTTTTTTCTTTTCCTGGAGGGTTCGGAAATGTTTGCCTCCGTCGTCAGAAACCAGAATTCTGACATTCATCAAATATATTCTGTCAAATGCATGTGGAGAAGCAACCAACTCCTGGTAATAATGCGGCCCCGTGCCACCGGACACGGTATCCGACCTTTTTTCCCAGGAAGAACCCTGGTCGGTCGAACGATAAAATGCACCCTTTTTCCGGTCCAACTCGATGTCAGCATAAATGACATCGGGATTTTGCGGAGAGACGGCCAAACCGATTTTACCAAGATTGGATTTGGGAAGACCGGTTTTTAGTTTTTCCCACGTTTCTCCTCCATCCCGGCTTCGGTGAATGCCGGAACCCGGCCCGCCGCCCATGTAAGCAGCGACCGTCCGGTGGCGATCCCAAGTGGCGGCATAGAGGGTGTTGGGGTCTCTTGGGTCGGCAACGATGTCGGTCACGCCGGTCCATTCATCATTGCCCAATACTTTTTTCCAGGTCTCTCCGCCATCGGAAGATTTGTACAACCCGCGTTCGCCGCCTTTATTCCAAAGAGGTCCCTGCGCAGCTACCCAGATGATATTTGAATTTTCTGGATGGACGATGATTTTGGAAATATGCTGGGACTCTTTAAGCCCCATATTTTTCCAACTTTTTCCGCCGTTGGTACTTTTGTAAACGCCATCACCATAGCCGACGTGCCGGCCACCGACGTTTTCCCCCGTGCCGACCCAAACGGTAGCGGGATTGGATGGGTCAATGGTGACGCAGCCTATCGAGTAGGAGGTTTGGCTGTCAAAAATTGGCTTCCAGGTGTTCCCAGAATTTTTGGTTTTCCAAACGCCACCGGAACCGACTGCGACATACCAAATATTGTCGTTTTTAGGGTGAATGGCGATGTCTGCGATTCGACCGGCGGCAAAGGCAGGACCGATGCTTCGCAATTTAAGTCCAGAAAAAACGGATTCGGATTTTTCTTTTTTGGGGGCTTCATTCTGTTGGGAAAAAACAAAGCAGCAGGAAAATTGGAGGAATAAGATAGTCAGGATGATGTTTTTCATAATACGGGTTTTTGAATGAGTGAATAGA
>CAZJYF010000242.1:0-6243 GCA_964549665.1 uncultured Saprospiraceae bacterium | reverse complement strand
CAATTTTGAGCGACTCAAACAAAGAAGAGCAACCCCGGTTGCGGCGAAGCCTTGGCGTCTTCGATGGCGTCACGATTTTAATTGGCATTACCATTGGCGCGGGAATTTATTCAACGCCTCAAATCATTGCCGGGTATCAATCCTCCTTTCTCACCATTATTTGGCTTTGGCTAATTGTGGGAATTTTTGTTTATGTAGGTGGTTTGATTTACGCTGAACTGGGGACTAGATTACCCAATACGGGCGGCGAATACGTTTACCTGTCCCGTGCTTTTGGACCCTATGTGGGCTTCCTGTTTGGATGGTCGCAGCTTTTTATCATTCGAACGAGCCCCGCGGCAGGATTGGCTATCATCACGGTTAATTATATTGAACACTTTGTTGAAATATCCAACTTTACGCACACTACATTGAGCGTTCTCGTGATTGCCTTCATTGGATTAATAAATTACGTCGGGATTAAACCGGCAAGCATTTTCCAAAATATTTCGACGATAATTAAGGTAGGGGGGCTCTTCCTTTTGGTCGCGGCCGGGCTAATAATGGCTCAAGGACAGGAGAGCCTATTAAGCGTCTCGGTTACCCCCGTTTCTTCGCTCGGTCCATTGGGTAACTTTGCTGCGGCTATGATGCTGATTGTTTTTTCCTACCTCGGTTGGGATCGGGTAGGCTATGCTGCCGGCGAAATGAAAAATCCAAAACGAGCCATTCCCTTGAGTATGTTTTTCGGTATTGGCATTGTGATCATTACCTATTTACTGGCGAATTTGCTCTACTTTTACACTTTGGGGGTTGAGGGTGTACGCGCCAATCAAACCGTTGCATCTGTTGTTGCAACAAAGCTTTTTGGACCTACAGGTGCTGCTTTTATCGCCATTATCGTCATTATTTCGGCGATGGGAAGTATCAATGGTACAATGATGACGGCGCCGCGCGTCTATTATGCGATGGCGAGGGATAAACTGTTTTTCAGGTGGTTCGATTATATTCACCCGGTTTTCAGAACGCCTTCCCGTGCGGTAATAGCGCATTTCGGCTGGGCCGTGGTTATTTTGCTGGCTAGGCAAAATTTCGAAAATATAGTGGCTGGGATGACCTTTGCCGTTCTCATCTTTTACGTTTTCACGACCTTGGCATTGTTTAAATTTCGAAAGCAAAAAACCGGAGGACAGGATATTTACAAAATGCCCCTGTACCCCATCCTTCCTTCCTTGTATCTCGCAGGGCTGATTGCTTTAATTGGCATCCGAGGTTATTTTGAATGGGAAAAATCGCTGATTGACCTCGCTTTTATAGGCATTGGAATTCCTTTTGCCCTCGTTTTTTGCAAAAGGGCCGCGAAGACCGGCTAAGTTCATTTTAGGGCTTTCGCCAAACTATGTTCAGGTCTCACTTTTTATCAAATGAAGCGTAATACTTCGTCAGTACAGCTGTCGACAGTAGAAGAAAAACGCTCAAAATTCCAAAGGTGAAGACTACATTTTCCGCCAAATTGGAAATCATCCAAGTGAAAAGGGCGATGAAAAATATTCTGAAAAGGATGTTGGAAAGAAAAAAAATGCTGCTCGCCCTGCCGTAAACCTGGTTCGGCAAATGATTGAACAAATAGGTGATGCGCTGTACCCGCGTACCGGCATTGCAAATGCCCAAAATCAAAAAAAGGGCATAAAACAGGAAAACGCTTTTTGTCATTGCCAAAACTGCATATAGCAAAGCGGTTCCCAGCGTCATCAAAATGATGGAGAAGGGGATATTTGTTCGCTGAAAAATCCTTCGAATCGCCATTCCAGCGAAAACCGCACCGGCGGCATACCACATATTCGAAGTGGCAAATACGTCGCCGGTTTTGCCTAAATGCGTTTCCACATAAATCGGAGAAAGGTAGAAAGTGGTGACCAAAATGACCACAAATATCGAATGGGAAGCAATGCCGAAAAGCAAAATGTCAGGATGCTCCTTCAAGTAGTTAAAACCGGTTTTCATTTTTTTCAATAAATTGCCAACTTCCTTTTTTCGTTCGGCTATGGGTTGAAAACGGATAGCCAAAATGATGAAAAAACCGAGGACATAGGTCAGCCCATCCATCAGAAAGATTTCATAAATCGTCCAGGAATGGATGTCGAAGGGGGCGCTAATTCGGAAACCGAAAATGTTCCACCAGCCGTTTTCAGTGCCTTCCAGCAAAATGGCCGCAAAGGCGCCCGCCATCATGGTGGTCAACTGCCCCTGTACTTCAATAGCGGAAGTAATCCTTCCAAAATATTTCGGCTCACTTATTTCCTGGACAAAAGCGTAGAGATTGGGATAGTGAACGTTGTAGTTGAAAAAGGTAAACATAAACACCAAACCGACCAAAAACCACGGCAATCCCTCCTGATAGAATCCCAGGTAGGACACCGACAACAGCAGCAAACCGGAGACGGTCGTGATGACCAAAAAAATATGCTTCCGGTTGTATTTGTCAACCAATAACCCGCTATACGGAGACCATGCCAGCGATAATACGGTAGCCAGCCCATAGATTAAACCAAATTGCCCCATTATCTCCTCCTTGGCAAAATACCAGGGTATGGCAATCATGCTTATCCCCTGCGCAACTCCCGAAATGGAATTGGCGATAAATAACAAAATGATGGCGGAGCGGTTTTTCACGAGGTCGGTTGTTCTTCTATTGTTGCGAATCTGGAATTAACAGGCAACAGGATTGTAAATAGAAAGAGAAATTTGGACATCAGCTAAACACAAATAGGTTATTTTTAAAAGGTCATGATGATTTAGTTTTTCTTTCCCAAGCCAAATACGCTTCTGTTCGAAAAAAGTTTCCCAAATGTATTAAATATCCTTTTGAAACTACGGGGTCAGGTTTAAGGGATTTTCTCGAGTTTTTTACTCAGAATATTCACGAGTTTCGTGCCGAAGGAAGTGCTGCTATAAGTTTTAGGGCAGCACCCTTGCCCACCCTGTTATGGGGGACTTTGAGGCAAAGCTTCTGCGTTTTATTTTTCCATCCTAATTTGTGAGAACTGTTGGGTCCGTAATTCAACCTAATATCGTTAACTTATTGGATCAGCGCGAAACCAAAGAGAAGAATGGGGGAATAATTTAATTTTGAAAAGGATTGTGACAACAGCATTTTATTGAATTTCCCATTTGGTACCATCCCACATAAACAATAGTCCCAATCAACCTATTTTCAATTCTATTGTCCTTAAATTCGACAGCTACAAAAACCTTGACCGTTATAAATGAAGAGGCTTCCTAAAAGACCAAATACTTGTCCAAAATAAAGCTAAATTAAATTCTGTCACCCGACAAAACTAAAACTATTATGATTACCGTATCGATTGTGGACGGTCAAAGGGACGTCCGCGAAGGATTAAAAATGATTATTGACATGGCGGATGGTTTCCAATGTGTCAGCACCTATTTCGATGGGGAATCTGCCATCAAGGGGATTCATTCTCAACAACCCGATGTGGTGCTGATGGATGTTCAACTTCCAAAAATGTCTGGCATTGATTGTGTCAAAAAAATCAAACGGAAAATCCCCCATCTCAATATCATCATGCTTACCGGTCATACAGATGATGAAAACATCTTTCAAGCATTGCGGGCTGGGGCGCACGGCTACCTTTGCAAAACCATTTTTCCATCAAAATTATTGAGTGCCATTCACGAAGTGAAAAATGGAGGTTCGCCGATGACCCCCCATATTGCAAGGAGGGTCGTTAATTCCTTCACTAATTTCAAAACGACTCTTTCTGACCTTTCAAGCCGGGAAAAAGAAGTGCTGGACTTGCTGTGCGAAGGGAAAAACTACCGGGAGATGGCCGCAGAACTTTTCATCAGTTCAAATACGGTGCGTTTCCACCTGAAAAACATTTACAAAAAACTGCAGGTGCATTCAAAGTTTGAAGCGGTAATCAAAGCGACAGCGCAGGGGTTTTTCACCGCTCAGGCGATGTAACTTTTGGGGCACAACACCTTTAAAGAAGAAGGATTTACCTTGAAGTTTATCGGGCCCTGATTGACGAGATAGCCTTCGCCGTCCACATGCACCGCCGTCGGATAAGAAGGGAAGATGGTCACTTCGCGTGCCGAATAGCATTCTGACAAGGAACTTTCATGTAGCGAATTATTGATCAATCGCCAGCCTTCCAACACATACCTCCACTTCGGTGCTTTTTTGATAATCACAACATCTAATTTACCATCGTCCAACTTTGCACATGGGGCGATGGCAAAACCGTATCCGTACATCGAGGCATTGGCAACTTCCACGACGAGGCATGAGCGTTTAATTTTTTTCTCATCGATGAGGATGTCAAAATCCTGCATCTCGTAGGATAGGGCTTCGCCCAAAGCGTGTTTCAGATATCCAATTATTCCCCGCAATTTGCTTCCCTTAATTTTGTAAGCTATCAGGGCGTCAAAACCAACCCCTGCGAGGTTGACGAAAGGCTTTTCATCCATCAAACAAGTATCAACTTCAACTACTTTTCCATCGTTGAGAAGGCGAATCGCTCTGCCGAGGTTCCTATCAATACCTAGGTGGGTGGCAAAGCCGTTGCCGGAACCGCAGGGTAGGATGCCGAGAATGGTATTCGACCCAATCAGTCCTTCTGCTATTTCATTGACGGAACCGTCACCCCCGGCTGCAACCACCATATAATAGCCAAGCCGGGCAGCCTCCCTCGACAATTCGACCGCATGACCCGCTGCCTTGGTATATTCCAGCTCGAAATCAAAGAGGCTGTGGTCGAGGTGTTGCTCAATCTTATGACCCAAATTGCGCTTTTTGTTCAAGCCCGAAAAAGGGTTGGCGACAAACCGTATTTTCCTTTTTTCACCCATGCCAAAGTTGGTCAGTTAAAAACCATTTGTTGAAGATCCTTTCAGGTCATTTAAAAACAAAATATCGAAACATGAAAAAATTGAAAAAAACGCCCACCAGAGTAGCGACGATTATTTTGGAAATAACATACTGAATGCCGAAGTGATCAGTAAGAAAATAAACGCCGGCCGTGTTCAAACCCATGCTGGAAAAGGCAGTGAGAATATACCTGACTGCCTGAATTATCCAGCGTTCATCTTTGCGATTGAAGACCCAGTTTCTTCCCAAAATGAAACTTATTACTGCCCCGGTAAATGCGCCGCAAGCAGTAGAGACAACATACCAAATTTTCAATACTTCCGTAAAAAAGATGGTAATGAGGAAGTCGGCTGCTGTCGCAAGGATGGAAGCGAATTGAGAACGAAAGAACGACTTTACCAAAAGCGTTTTTTTGCTTTTCACCACCTGCTTATCAATTGAAGTATTAAATTCGCAAATACCCCTGCCAATACATCATCCAGCATGACGCCCCATCCCCCTTTAAAGCGCTCCATTTTACGAATGAAGAACGGCTTCCAGATGTCTAAAACCCGAAAAAGGATAAAAGCCAGCGCCAGGTTTTGTATGGAAAAGGGTACCAACCACATGGTCACCCACAGCCCGACAATCTCATCAATGACAATTTTCGAAGGATCGTGTCCCCATTCCGGTTCAAGGACATTGCCCGCCGCTACGCCCGCGAAGAAAAAAATACCGGTCAGCAAAATTAGCATCCATTGCCCTTGAATGGCCTGCCCCGAAAATTCTTCCTGCCAAAGGTAGTGAAGACCACATAAAATCAAACAGCCGACCAAAGCCCCTGCCGTACCGGGGGCAAAGGGAGCATAGCCACTGCCGAAACCCGTCGCCAGGAATTTATAGATCCTTTTCATCAAAAGAAACCTTTAGCTATTAGGTTTCAATAGAGTTTATTCAAAAATATTTACTGAGGAACGATGTCCCACGGGGTCATGACCCCGTGGATACAGATTCAGTATTAATTCTAATAATAATAATCCAATCCCAGGTGTGTGATCAGTTCCTCCCCTTGAATGTGTCGCAGGGTATTTTGAAATTTTTGCAATTGGAGAAAAATATCGTGCTGGGCTTGCAAACCCTCGGCGGCTTGGGGCGACTTGAAATAAAAAGACAGCCATTCTTGAATGCCGTAAAAACCAGCTCGCGAAGCCAGGTCGAGGAACAATGCCAGGTCAAGAACGATGGGTGCGGCGATGATGGAATCGCGGCACAGAAAATCTACTTTAATCTGCATTTCGTAGCCCAACCAACCAAAGATGTCAATATTGTCCCAGCCCTCTTTATTGTCGCCGCGGGGAGGGTAATAATTGATGCGGACTTTGTGGTAGAGT
>CAZJYF010000241.1:0-6269 GCA_964549665.1 uncultured Saprospiraceae bacterium | reverse complement strand
ACTGAAATTTTCGATTGAGCAGAGGATATGGTCGCCAACACAAAGAAAGCGGCGAAGGTCAAGGCAAGGTTTCGGATCATTTTATTTAAATTTAAAAGTGTTTTTTTTATTCGTTCCCTCCGGTAAGTCCAAACCCATAACTTAGAACACGCTCTATTTCTGCGCCTTCGCCACCAAAATAACGGCAATTGCAGAAAAAAGAATATTTGGAATCCACACACCCAAAAGAGGTGCAAGAGATTCATTCGCAGCAAAGGTGATAGAAAATTTAGAAAGAAAAATAAAAATAGCTCCCAAAGCAACCCCGACGGCAAGGTGCATCCCCATCCCTCCCCGCACTTTTCGGGAAGCCACCGCCATGCCAATGAAGGTAACAATCAGTATAGTAACGGGGTCAGCCGTTCGACGGTATAATTCGATTTCATAGATTTTTGTATTCCCAATGCCGCGCTGTTTTTCGCGATTGATAAAGTCGTTCAATTCTGTGGAGGGAATCATTTCCTTCGTATTCTCATAGCGCACAAAATCATGCGGGCTAAAATTCAAGGTGGTGTCGAGTTTTTCTTTTTTTTTAACGACCAGGGTTTCCCTCATCCCATTAAAGGTGCGAATTTCGTAATCGCTGAGTTCCCAATGATTGGGCGCTCCTTTCCATTGCGCTTTATCTGCCTTAATGAAGACCTTCAATTTATTGCCCTCAAATTCTTCCAGCCGAAAATGACGCGCAAAGGAATCCCTTTTGAAATAATCCCGGACGTAGATTTTGGTATTTGGACTAATGAACATATGAACATCTCTCGTCTTGCCGTGGTCTCTTTCTTTCCAGACATATGAATGTTCAAAATTCAGCTTCGTTTTGTTTCCAATTGGAATGATGATATGATTTCCAATCAGATGCAATCCGGTCAAAAGGCTTGCTGCCACAAAATAAGGAACCATCAATCGCCTGAAACTTACCCCCGCGCTCAGCATGGAAATAATCTCTGAATTGGATGCCATCCGGGAAGTAAAAAAAATGACCGAAATCATGGCAAACAGCGGCCACAGCAGACCATTTATGAAAAGCATGAAATTGAGATAATACTCCCGAATAACCTGACCGGCAGACAAGTGCTCATCTATAAACTCTTCCACATTCTCACTAAAATCAATCACCACGGCTATCATCGTAAATATCAAAACCGTGAAAAGGAAAGTGGAAAGGTATTTTTTTATGATATAATAATCGAGCTTCTTTAGCATGGCAAAATATCAGTAAAAGACTTTTAAATACTCATGAAAAACGTTTGTGGTCGAGATGGCAATTCATAATTAAATATCCCTTAACATCAGAACAACCTACAACCTCTGCTGAATTTCAACCACCATTTTATTTTTCCAGCCCAAAAAATCACCCGCCAGAATATGCCGCCTAGCTTCCTGCACCAACCAGAGAAAAAAACTCAGATTATGAAGCGAAGCAATCTGCGCACCCAGCAATTCTTTGCTGTGCAACAAATGTCGAAGGTAGGCTTTTGAATAATGCAGGCTTGTTTCACAGGAGCTATTTTCATCAATCGGGCTAAAATCGCTTTTCCACTTGGCGTTCTTCATATTCATGATGCCTTTAGCTGTGTAAAGCAAGCCATGCCGGGCATTTCGAGTTGGAAGAACGCAGTCGAACATGTCAATGCCCAACCCGATGCACTCCAATATATTTGCCGGCGTACCCACCCCCATAAGGTAGCGGGGTTTGTCTTTTGGCAAAATGCTGCAAACCTGTTCCGTTATTTCATACATCTGTTCGGCGGGTTCACCGACAGAAAGCCCACCAATGGCATTTCCCTGTCTTTCAAAAGCGGCAATTACTTCAGCCGATTCTTTTCTCAAATCTTTAAATGTGCTACCCTGAACGATAGGAAACAGCGTCTGCCCATAACCATGCATTCCATTTGAGCTATCAAACTCTGTACAGCATCTTTTTAACCAACGATGCGTGAGTTGCATCGATTTTTTTGCATAGTCGTATTCACATGGAAAAGGGGTGCATTCATCGAATGCCATGAGGAAGTCCGCTCCAATTTCGCGCTGAATTTTAATAGCTTTTTCAGGCGTAAAAAAATGCTTTGAACCATCGATATGCGAAACAAAAGTGACGCCTTCTTCCGTGATTTTTCGACGGGCACTCAATGAATAAACCTGGTAGCCTCCGCTATCCGTCAGAATGGGGTTGTCCCAACCGATAAAATGGTGCAAACCTCCTGCTTCGTGCAATATTTCTAAACCTGGCCGGAGGTAAAGATGGTAAGTGTTTCCCAAAATGATTTGGGCTTTTACATCATGGACCAATTCTCGCTGATGAACCCCTTTTACCGTTCCCGCCGTACCAACCGGCATGAAAATGGGGGTCTCAATGGAGCCATGTGCTGTCTGAATTTCCCCTACCCTTGCGCTTGAATTTGGGTCGCTATGTTGAAGTGAAAATTTCAATTTCTCAAAAAAAAGCCAAGCAAAGGTACATTTTTTTGCTGCTAAAGCCGCCTGATTTTAATATTGCGAAAGGACACCAAATGCCCGTGGTCCTGTAAGCCAATGTACCCCTTTTTGGCGAGCCCATACTTCGGATAAGTTGCAAATTTGCTTTTCTTCACCATTGTTTTCCATTCAGGTGAGCCTATTTCATATTCGACGGTTTTATGCCCGTTCAACCAATGTTCCACTTTACCACTGTGGTGAATAATGCGGGCCGAATTCCACTCCCCTGCGGGATGTGAATAATCCTCAGCTGCAGCCTGTAAGTCGTAATTATCGCCCGTCAGATGGGTTTTCATTTCAAATGTTCCCATTTTGATATAGGTTTGATTGTCCAATATTTGAAACTCGGGGGCGTTGTGCCAGATAGGCGCATTTTCTTCTTCTGTGGCAAGATAAAAAATGCCGCTATTAGCCGTATCGGAAACCATAAAATCAAGCTTCAATTCAAAATTAGCATATTGATCACGGGTAATAATATCCCCTCCTTCGCCTTTTGCCAATACCATCAACAGTCCGTTTTTCACTTCCCAACCATTAGTGGGGAAGGATGCCTTATTGTAACCGCGCCACTGGTCTGTTGAATTTCCATCAAATAAAAGTTGCCAACCGGCTGCCTCTTCAGCTTTTGAAAGAGCGTTGGCAGGCGTCATCTCCTTGGTTTCCATTCCGCTAACATCCACATTAGAAACAGGTTCTTTTTTTTGACTCGATTGGCAAGAAAGAAATAAAGCAAAAAGGCACAAAAAATAAAGTTGTTTTTCCATAATATTGGATGTTTTGCAACTATTTGTGAATTCAAATTTAAAATTGAAAGTGCTATTATAATTGTAATTTTTTTTATTTAATTTTCTAAACCCACTATTATTAAGGTTGTTAATTTGTAGAAAAAAAAAGAGCTTATTTTTTTGAATTCTCAATATTCACTTGTTAAAATTTCTTTCCACAACAACCCAACAATCGAATCAGCTAGGTATCAATTATTTGTTGGTTTTTTCACAAGCTGTTGATAAGTCATTCTATTGAGAACTTTTTATTCTTCAACTTCTAATAAAGGACAATTTAATGTAGATAATCAAGGAATTTTCCCCAAATAAGGGTTTAAATTTATTTCTATCGTATTTAAGTTAGTTTAATTCTTTAAAACTGTTAATAAAAGGTAGTCGAATTAACCGGTTTATTCACATGAGCTGTTGAAAAATTGTTTTTCTAAAAGATTGATTTTTATACTTTTACAAAATTGAAAAAGTTGTGGTGTTGAAATGAATTTTCAATAGAATACAAAATTTTGGTTTGACTTTATTTTTTTGGTTGTATAAGTGAAATTATTTGATTTAAACCTCCAAAAAAAACCTATTCTAGCTCAAAATCACATTATGTGCGGTCGTTTTTCTTTAGTTGCATCGAAGGAGAAAATCCAACAGGAATTACCTTTTGTGGATGTCGGAATCAATTTGCGGTCAAGTTATAATATTGCCCCCACCCAGCATGCCTATATCGTGACGAATGACAACCCGGAACGCTTGCAGTATATTACTTGGGGTCTCATTCCGTATTGGTCGAAGGATGGCAAAAATAATGGGAAGTTGATTAATGCGCGCAGGGAAGGGATTGAAAACAAGCCCTCCTTTAGAATTCCTCTCCGGCAGCGACGATGCCTTGTTTTGGCAGATAGTTTTTACGAATGGCGAAGGGAAGGAATTCGTAAAATTCCACATCGTATTTTTTTGAAAGATGGGAAGTTGATGCTGATGGCAGGCATTTGGGATGTTTGGTACAAAGGAGATTATGCCTTGAAAAGTTTTTCTATCATTACCATGCCGTCGACTAGCCAAGTTGCGTCAATTCACAGCCGCATGCCCGTTTTGCTTACTTCGTCGAAACGGCAATCTAAATGGCTGGAAGCAACTGATTTAGATGACATTCTTTCCGTGCTAAAAACTTCAGAAGAGGAAATCTTTAATATTTTTAGAGTTTCGGACTTGGTCAATTCAATTAGAAATGACTCCCCGGCTTTGCATAAAAAGGTACCTGAAGCACCTCGATTATTTTGATGAGTTACTGGTTTTACTTTTTGCTGGCATCGAACAAAAACGCTTTCTCCTCCTCCGTAAGACTTTCATAGCCCGATTGTTTTATTTTTTCTAAAATAGCATCCAATCGTTCCTGATGAGAAGTATTTTCTTTATCTGATGTTGAATGACCAGAATATCGTTGGTGCCACTTTTTTTTCAATTTGGGATTTTTGTATATCACTTTCGGATGGTTCGATTTGCGGGAAAACAAGTTTTGGAAATAAGAAGAAATTTGATTGAAAAATTTATTTACCGGGACAGACCAATCATTTCCATTGCGAAGTTGGAAAACAAATAGCCATCCGAAAAAAGCACCGCCCAAGTGTGCAAAATGCCCGCCGGTATTGTAATTACCTGCGACGCCAATTAAATCCAAAAATACCAGAACGGCTACGATGTATTTCAACTTTACATCGCCGAGGAATAAAAGCCGCATGATGTAATCAGGTGAAATGACCCCCGATGCCACTACAATTGCCATCACCGCCGCCGAAGCTCCCAAGGCGTAGCCGATGCCTCCGCCTCCGAAAGGCAATAGGTTGGCGGAAAAAAAGTAAATGACGCCCCCCGTTATTCCTCCAAGTAGGTAAAGGGGCAAAATTCGTTGGTTGCCAATGAAATCACCAACTATGCGGCCGAACCAATACAGGAAGAGCATATTCCACAGGATATGCCAGAAACCTTCGTGCAAAAACATGCTGGTGATGATGACCCATGGATGGGTCAGATTGTGTTTCCAATCGGAAGATATGCAGAAAAAATTCCGGAAGGTGAAGTAAGATTCAGGTGTGATGCCCCCGTTGCTTAGAAATAATAGAATTTTTATCACATTGATGAAAACAAAAATAGCGAGGTTGACAATGATGATGCGCGTCACCATATTGCCTTGATTGAATTCCTGCTTAACGTCCTGGATTATTGATCGGACCATTTTTCTTTTTACTTAGACTTGTTACTCTTTAAAAAACGTATCAATTGTTTTCAATAAATTCTCAAATAGACTTTTTTTCCTTGATAATAACGCTATTCAATTCGTTGAGTATGCGTCTGGAATTAAATTTTTGGGTCGAATTTGCGCCAATAAAGGATAAGTAAGAATCCAAATAAAGCCCCTCCTAAATGGGCGAAATGGGCAATCCTGTCCCAGGAAAAGTTATTGACGCCGAGGTACAATTCAAGGACCATCATCAGGGGTATGAAATACTTTGCCTTGATGGGGACCGGAAAAAAGATGAGCATTAATTTAGTTTCGGGAAATTTCATACCAAAAGCTAAGAGCAGTCCAAAAATAGCTCCGGAAGCACCTACTACTGCGGAGGAATCAATTTTTAAGGTGTAAACCTGTTGCATGAAATTGCTCGCCTGGAGTATGGAATCCTGCCCTCCGGATTTGACATATTGCCCCAATGCGTTGACCTGTTGTTCGAATCCTGTATTAAAAAATTTGAAATTTATTTTATCAAAAAAGTCCCAAAAGGTTTGATAGGATGGGTCTTGTTGAAAAATTTCAAGCGCATCTTTTAATGGTGAAAGTTCAATATAATTTACGAAAGTGTGCAAAAGAGCAGCTCCAATTGCACAAAAAATATAAAAAAACAAGAAGCGTTTCGGCCCCCAAAGCGCTTCCAATGCGCTTCCAAACATAACGAGGGCGAACATTTTAAAAAAAATGTGCGGCAAATT
>CAZJYF010000240.1:1933-6272 GCA_964549665.1 uncultured Saprospiraceae bacterium | reverse complement strand
GATGTAAATATCGCGTTTGATGAAAGAAAAATAGATTTCCTTTTGCGTCCGGTGGCGATATTCGAGAATCGCCTCCAGCATTTGTGGGGACATCAATTTCCGGATATTTGCATCGGGAGAGGCGTAAAGCAAAAATTCGGTTTTGAATCGTTCGTTTTTTATAAAGGGCGTCAGGTTTTTACCTCCTTTTGCGGTAATGGATTTTATGGAACGGCTAAGGTAGGGTTTAAATTTTTGGGGAATGACGAGCACGGTTCCTTTCATAGATTGTTGGATGGTGGCGTGCAGAAAGACGCCTCTGAAAACGTAGTTCATCCGGTTGCGAACCTTGGAATATTCCCGGACATTCAATTCGCACATTTCAAAGTGGATGTCTCCAATCTCGCCACTGATGTAGTCTTCCCCTTCGTAAATGGCGGGCAAACTTTCAAAAATCCGGCTTCGCAGAAAGCTGTCCTGGCTTATCATGCCTTTGGCTTTGTAGGTCAAAGTTCCAAATTCTGGGTCGTCATCGATAAAGTCGAGCAGTAGATTGACAACTTTGGGTTTGAAGGTAGCAACGAAACGATGAAACCGGTAACTCAGGTAGCCCAGGTAAAAAACAATTGGAAGGATTAAAATCAAGGTTATCAACAGTTCGCCGACGTAAATGATTAAAAGCAAAACGGCCCCAAAAACCAAAAGAGAAAAAAACAGCAATCGCAGCAATTTCAAACGCCGCCTGTCCAGCCGCATCAGTTCGGGATGGATGCTGTGGTTGTAATAAATCCGGAAATCTTCCAGTGCTTGCATATCATTTTAAAGTCGCGCCCAGGTTTGGCTTGATTCACAAAAGAGGGAAAGTCGCCCAAAAAAATCGGGATTTTCCATTATGTGGGCATGTCGTGACACTTTCTTTAATGCAAAAGCAAAACTCATTTAAAAAATTGAAAATCGTTTATTAATGAGCGACAATACTTTTACATTTTACATTTATTATTTTACATTTTAACTTAAAAAAGTGTCCCCTGGAAAAGAGAGCATACCTGAAATTTCTGCTGCGGGAAGTGTCATTTAAATAAAATTTCTAACTTGCCCTATCCATTGAAAACGCAGCGGTGAAGCTACAAAATAGCTGGAAAAGACAAATGGGAAATGCCTCAAAAGAAATCTCCCCTTGATTGGGTTGCAGCGAACATGACAATATTTAATATTTGCACATAATCAATAAACACCCGTTATTATGAAAAAAACACTTTTCCCGGTTATCGGGCTTCTCGGACTGCTGAGTTTTTCCCTTGCAATGAATGCTCAGGAAACTTTCCCCCGAAATGGTGTGGCAGACCATCGCGAAGGATTGTACGCTTTTACCAATGCCACCATTTTCAAAAGTTACCATGAAAAACTGGAAGATGCCACGCTGATAATTCGCGACGGCAAAGTCGAAGCCGTGGGGCAGGGCATCCGGGTACCGGAAGATGCCGTGGTAATCGATGCCTTGGGAAAAACCATTTATCCTTCCTTCATTGACCTATATTCCAATTATGGCATGCCCGAAGTCAAAGCGCAGAGCTCGCGTGGCTTTCGTTCGCCTCCTCAAATGCTTTCGAAAAAAAAAGGAGCCTACTCCTGGAATCAGTCCCTCCAACCTGAGTTTCATGCCTACGACCATTTTAGCCGCGACGCCAAAGCCGCCAAAGAGTTTCGAAAATTGGGCTTTGGCGTGGTGTTGACCCACAAAATGGACGGTATTTCAAGGGGCTCTTCCACCCTCGTCACCTTGGGCGATGAACGCGAAAACGAAGGCATCATTGAAGAACAGGTTGCGCATCAGCTCTCTTTCCGAAAGGGAACTTCTACCCAAAACTACCCCAGCTCGCTGATGGGCGGCATCGCATTACTGAGGCAAACTTATTACGATGGTCAATGGTATGAAAAGGAAGGTCATCTGGAGGAAGTGAATATTTCGCTGGAAGCTTGGAATGAGATGCAGCATTTGAAACAAGTTTTCGCTGTAGGCGATAAACTGGAAGCCTTGCGTGCTGCCAAATTGGGGAAGGAATTCGGCATCACCTACATCATAAAAGGCGCCGGCGATGAGTATCAGCGGTTGGAGAATATTAAAAATACGGGTTCGGCTTTCATCCTTCCACTGAATTATCCCGAAGCCTACGATGTTGAAGATCCCTACGATGCTGAATCCGTCAGCTTGGCGCAAATGAAACATTGGGAATTGGCACCCACCAATCCCGGACGTTTAGTCAATGCGGGCATTGACATCGCTTTGACGTCTTATGGGTTGAAAAAGAAGGCTGACTTTATGGGCAATTTGCGAAAAGCAATCGAACGGGGACTTTCCGAAGAAGCTGCTTTGAAAGCGCTGACCGAAACCCCTGCCCGCTTAGTGGGTGCCTCCGCTGAAATCGGGAGCCTGGAAAAGGGAAAATTCGCCAATTTCATCATCACCAACGGCAATGTCTTTGACAAAAAAACGAAAATTTACCAGAATTGGATAAAAGGCAAACCCTTCGTTTTCAAGAACCTGGACACGCCAAACTTGAACGGCGTTTATACCTTAACCGTTGGAAAACAAACCTACACCTTGAAGGTGAGTGGAGAAGACGACAGCCCTAAAATGGAAATCGAAATCAACGATTCGACGAAAATAAAAGTGAAACACAAATACAGCCATGGCCGGATGACGCTGACCTACACCCCGCCCAAAGAAAAAGACATTGTCCGGCTGACCGGAACCATCGGCGAAACCGGCTGGTCGGGAAAAGGCCAGTTGGGCAATGGCGATTGGGTTTCATGGAAATCGGACTTCCAATCAGAGACCTCGGAGGAGGAGGGCGCTAAAAAGGAACAAAAGAAGAAAGAAAGCGCCTCCCTAGGAGAAGTAGTTTATCCTTTCGGAGCGTATGGTTGGAAAGAAGCGCCTTCGAAGGGAACCTTCCTTTTGAAAAACGCGACGCTTTGGACGAACGAGGCGGAAGGGATTTTGGAAAATGGTTCTGTTTTAATCCAAAACGGAAAAATTGTCAAAGTCGGAAAAGACCTCACCGCCCCGCAAGGAAGTACGGTCATCGATTGTAGCGGCAAGCACATCACCCCGGGAATCATCGATGAACATTCCCACATCGCGGGTAGCCGGGGCATCAACGAGGGAAGCCAGGCGAGTTCCGCCGAAGTGCGCATCGGCGATATTCTCAATTCTGAAGACATCAACATCTACCGCCAGCTATCGGGAGGTGTCACGATTTCTCAGGTTTTGCATGGATCGGCTAACCCAATCGGTGGACAATCGGCGATTATTAAACTGCGTTGGGGCTTTGCACCCGAAGATTTGAAAGTCGAAAATGCCGACCCCTTCATCAAATTCGCGTTGGGCGAAAACGTGAAGCAATCCAATTGGGGCGACAACCAAACGGTGCGTTTTCCGCAAACCAGAATGGGGGTCGAACAGGTCTATGAAGACTATTTTACGGAAGCTGAAGAATATGGGGCTTTGATTAAATCGGGGAAACCCTACCGAAAAGATTTGGAGTTGGATGCCTTGTTGGAAGTCCTCGAAGGCAAGCGCTTCGTCACCTGCCATTCCTACCGCCAAAGCGAAATCAATATGCTGATGAAGGTCGCCGAACGGCATGGCTTCCATATCAACACCTTCACCCACATCCTCGAAGGCTATAAAGTAGCCGACAAAATGAGGGAACACGGCGCCGGTGCTTCTACTTTCTCCGATTGGTGGGACTACAAATTTGAGGTTTATGAAGCCATCCCCTACAATGGCGCCATGATGTACAACCAAGGTCTCACGGTTGCTTTTAATTCCGACGACCCAGAACAGGCGCGCCGCCTCAATCAGGAGGCTGCCAAAGCAGTCCGGTTCGGTGGAGTATCAGAGGAAGAAGCCCTGAAATTCGTCACCCTCAACCCCGCCAAATTGCTCCATCTCGACCAGCGGACTGGCAGCCTCAAAGCGGGCAAAGATGCCGACATCGTCGTTTGGTCGGACAACCCGCTCTCCATCTATGCCAAAGCAGAAATGACCTTCGTGGATGGGATGAAATTATTCGACCGACAGGAAGACCGGCAAATGGAAAAGGACATTCAAAAGGAGCGCAACCGGCTGATTCAAAAAATGTTAGCCGCTAAAAAGAAGGGGGATAAAATGCAAAAGCCTTCTGGTAAAAGGCCCCATCTTTATCATTGCGAAGATGTGGAAGATGAGATGCACTGATGGGAAAGGATGGCTATTATTATAAATTTGCGAAATCTTTCAGATTTAGTAAATTTCAAATTATTGAATTATAATTTACTCGTAATAATCATCCCTTGTAAAAAACGGGTAAAAAAA
>CAZJYF010000240.1:0-1833 GCA_964549665.1 uncultured Saprospiraceae bacterium | reverse complement strand
CAGGAGTTTTGAATAACTCTGAACGCTGAACTACTTTTGAGTAATAAGGTCAAAAAAATGTACTTCTAAAATCCTTTCAAGTCCCTAATTTTTTGGATGGGGGATCCTTTTTAAATACTTGCCAAGGGTCAATTTGCCGATTTCAAAAATTCAAAAATTTTGGTCGCTTCATCCTGGGTCAAATCCGCAGTAATTTCCATGTGGGTCCCAATGACATTCCAATCCGAATCGCTGAATTGGTCGGGGGGAGGCGCATTATGGCAACGGAGGCAATTTTCCCCCCACAATTGGGCGCCGCTTTTCATGGCGACCTTAGCTGTTGTGCAACTATTGACTGCCAGTCCGAAAATCAGGATAGTAGCAAGTATCGGTACGATGGCTATTAGCTTTTTCATTTTTTGAAATTTTTTATTTGTTTAATAATGAGCTAGTTAGAAAAAGTCGAATGTAAAAATTACCATTAGAACCCCATGCTGAAAATGAGGCCAAATTCGGTATGGGTATCGCTTCCCTCGTCAATGATGTCGAAACCGGCTTTGATGACCGTATCCCAGCTTACCAAATAATTTAAACCCACCGTATAACGTTTTTGGTCGGCACCAAAAGGAGCTCCGCTGGATGCATTCATCTTGGCGAAACGGGTAACTAATTCCAGTTTATTCAAGAATGCCGGTGCGGAAGACAAGGTAGGCAACTGATAAGCAAACTGAAAGTAATAAGCACTCGTCTTATTGTTGAACTCCATTCGGTTTTCGCCGTTGAAGTACACGGCATCGTCCACTTTCAATCTTTGATATTGCCCCTTGACATCAACTTTCCCAAAGCCGCTAATCAGCCGGACGTAGTTCCAGTCGAGGGCGAAGGTGAAAACTGATACATCTTTAAACCGGGTATCCCGTTCTCCTACCTTGGCATAATAGCCGGAAACTCCTATTTCTAGAGAGGAATTGGAGAATGGAAGTAAACCTACCCGACCGCCGACCGCTTTGCTGTTGTTTACATCATCGAAGTTCTTGTAGCGCAGGTTACCACTTGTCGTGTCCAACACCGCCCCGTTGGAGAGGAAGAGGGAATAATTCATCTTGGCACTGTTCAACGGAATGCCGCCTTTGATACCAACACCAAGTTCCGATCCACTCTGAAGGCGTTTGAGTCCGTTTACTTTACTACCAAAACCGATTGGTCTGTTGAAGGACTTGTTTATCCAGGTAGGGTGATAACGTTCCCGGAAGGTGCCAATAGGGGTGAGGAATTTCCCTGCGTAGAAACTAACGTATTTGTTCAATTTGTAATTGAGGACGGCAAATTCCAAGGCAAGTCCTGTTTCCGATTCCCCCAAACCACCGGAACCTACTTCGACTTCCAATTCGGCTTCGAAAAACAATTTATCCGATTTTCGCCACAGAAAAATGGGGTTGAATGCCATTTCCTTGAAGCCGGATTTGCCGTCGGCAGCTTCGAACTCAAGGGTGCTGAAGCCGGTTAGTTTGAATTGGGTCAGATTTGAAGGAGCCTCGGTGGTAGCCGATGTCGATTCGGGAATTGTAGGAGGATATACTTGGTCGCTTGGATTGACACTAGCCGTCTGAGCAATTGATTTGCCACTTGAAAGCAAAAACAAAACTCCGAGTAATATAATAGTCAGCTTTTTCATGATTCATTAATTTTTAATTATTTAAAATGTTTTTCAATTTGTTTTCAATTGATTAGCACTGATCAATCATTTCTTTTTACCGCCAAAGGTTTTAAGGAAGTTGACCAAATCCCAGCGCTGTTCCTCTGTGAGGATTTCTTTATAGGCTGCCATCGGAGGTTTCCCGTGGGTCAATTTCC
>CAZJYF010000239.1:3428-6285 GCA_964549665.1 uncultured Saprospiraceae bacterium | reverse complement strand
TTTAAGAAAAACTGGATCGGATACGGTTTCGAGACTTTCGTCATCATCATAGGCATCTTGGGTGCCTTCGCGCTGGACAATTGGAATGAAGGAAGAAAAGAACGGGTATTGGAGCAAAGCTATTATTGCAAAATATTAGAAGATATTAATCAGGATGTACTTCAAATAGAAAAACATATTCTGGAGAATGGAAATAGAATCAAAAACAACAATGATTTGCTTCAGCTTCTCCAAAAGAAATTTCCAGATCCCTCGAAAATGGTGAATATATTGCGAAGGTCCATCACCAAAACGGGATCAATATTCAAACCAAGCAAAGCTGCCTTCGATGATCTTAAATCTAGTGGAAATTTAAAAATCATTAAGGATCAAGAAATTAAGGATGAATTGATCAACTATTATTCGACTATGGAAAGTTATATTGATGTGATTTTCGTGAACTCACATTACACGGTAGAAACCTATTACAATTCAAACAAAAATTTCGCGGATCTGGGTTGGCAGAATATTGATTATGTAAAAGCGGAAATTGATGCCTCCATGATAGATATCGAAGCCTTGAATATTTCGCCATATCCTCCCCCAAAACTTCGCAAACAATTAATCAGTGATGCCATATTTTACCTTACAACGAATTCCCGAAAAAAACGACTATATGCGGAACTTGCAGAACAGGTCTATAAAATGCAAGAAAGGATGAGTGATAAATGCAAACAGGAATGACGCCCAACGAAAATTTGTAATTCTGCAAAATCCTAAATTCCTTTCTATCATTCCAGGGATTGAGGGTTTTTTTAGGTCTTAGTACATCTTTGGAGCCTTTGCGTATTTACCATCAAGTTGGCAGACTATAAGATCATCTCTTTCGAATAAAGCATGGTTTAGAAAAACTATGAAAACAAACCACCAATTATTTCAATACAAAACCTCATAATACACGTTGTAAACATAAGCATTCAGAGAGCCGCATTAGTGGGGATCTTATTTTTGCTAAGTATTCTGACATTTGGACAATCCCCTAACTATTACCTATACGTAGGCACCCACAGAGCCGCAAGAGATGGAATTCATATATACCAGTTCAATTCGAAAACGGGTGATTTCAAACTTTTAAGGATTGTCAAAGGCGTTTCAAATCCTTCTTTCTTAGCGCTATCACCTGATCAACAATTTTTGTATTCCCTGGGCGGAATGAAGGGCGATTCCGTTCGCTCTTTCTCCATTGAAAAGAATTCGCATAACCTCAGGTTACTCAATACACGATCACTTGGCGGAAGTTTTGGAGCCGTCCATTTGGAGGTGGATAAAACGGGGAAATGGTTAATCGTAGGCAGTTATAGTAGTGGTAGTGTAACCGTTTTGCCAATTCAAAAAAATGGAATAATCGGCAAAGTTTCTCAAACCATCCAGCACGAGGGAAAAAGCATTGATACACTACGGCAGGAAAAACCACACGTCCATTCCATCAATATTGCTCCTGACAACAAGTACGTTTTTGTGCCCGATCTGGGAATCGATAAAATTATGACTTATGGCTTTAATGCTCAAACGGGACGACTTGCCAAAGGAGAGGTGCCTTTCACCGTCGTATCCCCAGGTTCCGGCCCTCGGCATTTTGCGTTTCACCCCAATGGAAAATTTGCTTATGTCATTCAAGAATTGGATGCGACCATTACTGGTTTTTACTGTGGGGGCGGCACATTAGAAGCCTTTCAAACAGTAAAAACTCTGCCGGATGATTATGCCGGTCGCAAATGGGCGGCTGACATTCATATCTCGCCCGATGGCAAATTTCTTTACGGCTCCAACCGCGGGCACGACAGTCTGGTCATTTTTAGCGTCGATAAAGAATCGGGAAAACTTTCTTTGGTGGGACATCAAACTGTCCACGGCAAAACACCTCGAAATTTCGCAATTGACCCAACGGGCAACTTTATTCTGGTCGCCAACCAGGACTCTGACAATATCACCATTTTTAAAAGAAATAAGGAGACGGGGAAATTGACCTTTGTCGATAAAGAAATTATCGTATCACAACCGGTTTGTTTAAAATTTATTCACTGAAAAAGTTGTGTGAATCATCCCTTACAAAAGTCAATCGCAAAAGAGGGGAAATGATTTTATAATCGGGCTTTTACCTTCCTTTGTTTTTTTTGACCAACTCGACCCGTCGGTTCTGAGCTCGCCCTTCTTCCGTATTATTGTCAGTAATGGGGCGAGTCATTCCATATCCCACCGTAGTCAACCTAGTCTCGTCGATTCCACCTTTATCGGCAAGCCAGTTCTTGACAGCCTTGGCTCGTTTGCGAGAGAGTTCGAGATTAAAATCCGCACTGCCAATGTTGTCTGTATGACCCTCAATTATCAGTTGAATTTTGGGATCCTCCTGAAGCATCCTGGCAATTTGGCTTAGCATCCCTGACGACTCAGGCAATATCTCTGCCGAGTTGAATCCGAAATGAATCTCGTGCACAACCGCCCGGCCGGTCTCCTCCAACTGTTGAGCAATGGGCTTGTCGTTGGCAGTTTCTGCTTCATAAACCCTGATTCGTGCGGCTTCCATATAAGCACCCCCATAATTGGTTCGGAAAACAACCTTGACGTACTTAGCGGGGAGGGGATTTGGCACTGAAATCGTGTAGAGGTCGCCTATCTGAGGCAGCGTTATTTTGCCCACAGACTGGAAGCCCTTGTAGGAAAAGTCCGAAGATACCTCCACTTCCACATCTTTGACCCAGTAATCTGGATTTTCCCGCGCGTAGTTGCTAATCGAAATATCGGTGATTTCCTTCCTTTCGGGAAGAGAAATAATGATCTCTTGGGATCCGGACGATTTTCCTGCCCACTGGCTTTTGCC
>CAZJYF010000239.1:0-3328 GCA_964549665.1 uncultured Saprospiraceae bacterium | reverse complement strand
GCTCCCCTCGTTTTTAAGGGTTAGTTTTCCAACAGAGTGGAAATCGCTAAAGGGATAGGTGGTAGAAACTTCAATTTCAATGTCTTTGGCCCAATTGGAAGGTGCTTCCTTGGAGTAAGGATTTATTAGAACGTCTGTGACCTCTGCAAGTCCATTATCTTTAAAGGCGATGATCACAGATTGGGGAGCGTTATTTTGCCCAGCCCAACCAGAATTGGTGGAACCATCGATGAGATTCTCCGCTTTCCAGTCAGAATCATTGTATTGACCACTAAAGAAAACCAAGTGGCCACCTTCACTTGCCAAAGCAAGGTTTTTTTCTTCTTGGCTTAAGGCTGAACAAACAATGGAAATTGCAAATATGACGGATAGGATTATAGAATGGAATCTTTTGTTTTTCATGATTTCCTCCTATTTTACCATTTTATTCAACTGCCAAAAACGGCATTTCAACAAAGATAAAAGGTATTATCAAGTTGGCCAAAAAAACCTTTTCATGGTCTAACTAGGGTGTATTTTAGTAGATTATGGCAATAAGCATTCAGCAGAATCGGAACCAACCCGTTGATCGAAATGCTTTTTCCTTAAACATATCATTCATTATATGCCGGCAGGAAAATTACGTATCATTCGCCCTAACCTATTCACATCAAAAAAAACAAATACGGAAAAATAAATTCTGACAACTAGCAAAAGTTTTTTTTTGGTTATCAGGATGATACTCAATACCTTTACTGGACTACCCATATTGGCAGTAGAATGGATTTTAAGCCCTTCTTTTCTTAGGAGCATGATGCTCGAATAGGCAAATTTATCCCATTCCTAACTCAAAATTCCTAACGAATGAATGCACACGAAATTGATTATCAAATTTACGGCGAAGAAATGCAATTCGTCGAAATCGAACTGGACCCCTTGGAAACCGTCATCGCCGAATCGGGGGCTTTTATGATGATGGAAGATGGTATCGAAATGACCACCATTTTTGGGGACGGAAGCGGTAGGGAAGAAGGTGTTTGGGGAAAAGTATTTTCCGCCGGAAAACGCCTGCTAACCGGCGAAAGCCTTTTCATGACAGCCTTTACGCATCAGGGGCAAGGCAAGAAGCGGGTTTCTTTCGCCTCGCCCTATCCCGGGAAAATCATTGCCCTGGATCTGGATGAATTGGAAGGCAGAATTATTTGCCAAAAAGATGCTTTTCTATGTGCCGCCAAAGGGGTTTCGGTGAGCATCGAGTTTTCCAAAAAATTGGGAAGGGGCTTATTTGGCGGGGAAGGATTCATCATGCAAAAACTGGAAGGCGACGGCATGGCTTTTATGCACGCTGGAGGGACGGTGATAGAGAAAGAACTGATGATCGGAGAAGTATTGAAAATTGATACGGGCTGCATCGTGGGATTTACGCGCGATGTAGATTACGACATTCAATTTGTAGGGGGCATTAAAAATAGCATTTTTGGCGGTGAAGGAATCTTTTTTGCCCGGCTGGAAGGTCCTGGGAAAGTTTGGATTCAATCCTTACCTTTTTCCCGCTTGGCAAAGCGCGTTTTGTCCAACCTGAAATTCAAAGGTCGCAAAGGCGAAGGCAGTATTTTGGGACCTTTGGGTGATTTATTGGATGGCGATGGCTAAAGGAAAAAAGACTATATTTGGCATGTTTCCATTCTCTTTTCACAACCTGTCTTGGAAATAGGCTGCGCATGCACATTGATTTAACCAATTTATAAATTTGGAAATAATGGCAATTGCGAAAATTAAATTAGAACAGTGTTCAAAGACAGCCATGCACCTTCAAAATGACCAATTCGATGTTACTGTTGACCGGCCCATTGAGAAGGGTGGTGGTGGAAAAGGATTGATGGGTGGGCAATACTTGCTAACGGGAATCGGTGGGTGCTTTTGCAGTACCCTTTTTGCGGCTGCCCAGTCTAGAGATATTCGAATTGAAGGTTTGAAAGTGGAGGTACTTGGAACAATGAGCGATGAATTACCCCAACGATTCACCCACGTTGCGCTGAAGGTGTCTTATCAGCATTGCAGCGAACCCGTAGAATTCGCCAAATTGTTGAAAATTTCGGAAAAGGGTTGCATCTCCGTTAACACCATTAAAAGAGGGCTTTCTATTGATATATCGCACGCGGATGGTTAAAATGAAATCAGCTGAAAAAGTACAGCATCCTTAGAACGCCAAGACGTTTCAAATTCAGTTTTTATTTAATAGTTCAAAAAAATATAAACACATGAAAAAAAATGCAATGGCAAAACCTTCTGAAATGTCAAGGAGGAAATTTGTAAAAATAACAACAACAGGGGCTGCTGCTTTTTCCATCGTTCCAAGCTTTGCCGTAAGTGGTTTGGGACATGTTGCCCCAAGTGATAAATTGTATATAGCCGCGATTGGTTGTGGAGGAGAGGCGGAAAACGATATTCATCACTATGCCAATGCCCCTAAAAAAAATGCCGAAATATCTTTCCTATGCGATGTGGACGACCGCATGGCAGCGCCCCGCATAAAGGAATTCCCCAAAGCTAAATTTTATCACGATTGGCGGGAATTATTTGAAAAAGAGAGCCAAAATTTCGACGCAGTTTCTGTTGCAATACCCGATCACAATCACGCAATTGTCGGACTGAATGCCATGAAGTTGAATAAGCATTTATACCTGCAAAAACCGCTGGCACACGATATTTATGAGGCCCGAATATTGACAGAAGCGGCGAAAAAATACAAGGTGGTCACACAGATGGGTGACCAGGGGGCTTCCTCCGACGGTTTGCGCACACTTCAGGAATGGCTGGATGCCGGTTTGTTAGGCGATATAGAAAAGGTGTATTGCTGGACCGACCGCCCTGTTTGGCCGCAGGGAATTCCATGGCCGAGTAAGCGCCCTCAGGTGCCGAAAGAACTCAATTGGGACCTGTGGCTGGGCACCGCCGAAGAAACGGATTACATAGATAATTTGGTACCCTTTAATTGGAGAGGTTGGTGGCGATTTGGAACAGGGGCGTTGGGTGATATGGGGTGCCACATCATTGGGCCGCCCTTCAAATTGCTCAAATTGGGTTATCCATCCGAAGTGACTTGCAGTGCCAGTACCGTTTATGACGGAATTTTTTCGGAAGCTCAATATCCCCAAAGTGGCCCAGTTTCCAGTTCCATTCGATTTGATTATAAAATGGAGGATGGAAGGACGTTGAAATTGTATTGGATGGATGGAGGTATCATTCCCGAACGCCCGGATGAATTGGATCTCGATGGGAACATGAACGACATCCTGGGAGGCTGGCCGGAATTAAAGGATTATGAAGGGGCGACTCTCTTTTTTGG
>CAZJYF010000238.1:0-6303 GCA_964549665.1 uncultured Saprospiraceae bacterium | reverse complement strand
AAATAGACGGTCGCTTAAAGGAACTGGAAGACCCGGAGGTTTCTTGCTGGATTAATATCTCCTCCCCTTTTACGGTGGAGGAACTGGAAGAATTGGCGCAGCAGTTTGATTTTCCCCTCGATTTTTTGACGGATTCTTTGGATATTGACGAGCGTTCCCGCTATGAGCGCGAAGAGGATGTTCGGCTGATAGTGGTCAATACGCCTTTGGTGAACCCACTTGAAGAGGACATTGATGCGATTTTTATCACCGTGCCGATTGGTATTATCCTGACCATTGACCACATCATTACCATTACTTCCTTCGAAAATCCGGCGCTGAGATTGTTTTTGGAAAACCGGGTAAAAAACTTCGACCCCGCCGATGTTTCGCTTTTTGTTATCCAAATTTTGGAACAGACGGTTTACCGCTTTCTGACCTGCCTCAAGCAATTGAACCAAAAGCGAAATCTGATAGAAAAGGAATTGTATTTCAGCAGCCGGAATAAAGAATTGAAGCAGCTTTTGAGCATCGAAAAAAGTTTGGTTTACCTCGTCAATTCACTGAGTGCCAACGAATTGCTCAAGATGAAGATGAAGCGAACGGATTTTCTCAATATCCGTGCCGACGAAGACAAGACAGACCTTTTTGAGGACATCATCATCGATAATAGTCAGGCATTGGAAATGGCGAATGTTTACACGAATATTCTCAACGGAACCATGGACGCCTACGGATCGATTATCTCAAATAACCTCAATATTACGATTCAACGGCTTACACTCATCACCATCATCCTGATGGTGCCCACCCTCGTCTCTAGTTTTTTCGGAATGAACGTTTCCGGTTTTCCGATAAAGGACAATCCTTTCTCTTTTTTTATTATTCTCGTCACCTCGGTCATTCTAAGCCTTTTGCTTGCATGGTATTTCCAACGGAAAAAACTTTTTTGATTGATTTTCTGCGATTTATGTGGTCTTGCGAAGCGGCTACTAACTAATTTGTTTATACTCTGCTTATTTTTCCACACAAAGTTTTCCACACTGTGGAAAATTGTTTAAAATTTTTAATTCTTTGATTTTCAACGTATTAAATTAGTTTTCCACAATTTGTGGAAAATTAAATCGCCTTAACATTTCCAACTTTTATTAACTTAGTGCTGACAAAATGGAACATCTATTGGAAGATGGCAGACTCCTCTTACTTCTGCCTTAAGCCACATAGGAAATTACCAATCGTCTTTATTTCCAGAAGCACAATAGTCCATTTACCGATATGGTTGGAAGTAATGAAAAAAGGCATTCCTTCTTTTACCAACTTGGATAGAGGGAAGGTTGGTTTTTGCCGCAAGGCATCTCGTTTTTTTGGTCTGTTTTTGAGGGATCAAGCTGTTGCATTAAATGGAGAAATCCTCCAAATTACAGAACTGTCTGCCCCCAGTAGATGAAAAAAGGCATCTTGAAACACACACAAAAATTTGAATTATGGAAACCGCTGTTGCAAAAAAAAGTGTAAAATTTTCCGGAAAGGGAAAAAAGGCGAAAACCTACACCTTTGAAGAAGCCTTCATAGCTTCCACTGAATATTTCGGTGGGGATGAATTGGCTGCCAATGTCTGGGTCAACAAATATGCGATGAAGGACTCTTTCGGCAAATTGTATGAACACACGCCGGATGACATGCACCACAGGCTGTCAAGTGAAATTGCCCGGATGGAAAAAAAGTATCCGAACCCGGTGCCAGAGGAAAAAATTTATCATTTGTTGAAGGACTTTAAATATATCGTACCGCAGGGCAGTCCGATGGCAGGCATTGGAAACAACCACCAAATTTCTTCTCTTTCGAACTGTTTTGTGATTGGCAACGGGGCTGATTCTTACGGTGGTATCATTCGGATGGATGAAGAACAGGCACAATTGATGAAGCGCCGCGGCGGGGTGGGGCACGACCTGTCTCACATCCGTCCCAAGGGAAGCCCGGTCATGAACAGCGCATTGAGTTCTACCGGAATTGTTCCTTTTATGGAGCGCTATTCAAATTGCACGCGGGAGGTGGCACAGGATGGCAGAAGGGGGGCTTTGATGCTGACGGTATCCATTAAACACCCCGATGCCGAGGATTTTATCAATGCTAAGTTGGTGATGGGAAAAGTGACGGGGGCGAATGTTTCGGTGCGGATGGATGATGAATTTATGAAGGCAGCATTGCATCAAAGAAATTACAAGCAGCAATACCCTATTGATTCGGAGAATCCGATTTGGGAAAAAGAGATTGACGCATCCAAACTTTGGGACAAGATCATTTTCAACGCGTGGAAATCTGCTGAACCAGGTATCCTTTTCTGGGATACCATTATCCGCGAGTCGGTGCCGGATTGTTACGCCGACCTCGGTTACAAAACGATTTCGACCAACCCTTGTGGCGAAATCCCGCTTTGCCCCTACGATAGCTGCCGCTTGTTGGCAATCAATCTTTACAGTTTTGTGGAGGACCCTTTTACCTCGAAAGCCAAATTCAATTTCGATAAATTTAAGGAGTATGTTCAATTGGCACAGCGCATCATGGACGATATCATTGACCTGGAAATCGAAAAAGTAGAGCGCATTATCGCCAAAATAGAAGCGGACCCCGAACCTGAAGGCATCAAGGATACCGAGCTGAATTTGTGGAAGAAAATCCGAAAAACATGCATCGAAGGCCGGCGGACGGGGGTCGGTATCACCGCCGAAGGGGACATGTTGGCGGCGATGGGCCTGCAATATGGTTCCGACGCGGCGATTGATTTTTCTGTCGAGGTGCACAAAACCCTTGCTTTGAATGCTTATCGTTCTTCTGTCACTTTAGCCAAAGAAAGGGGCCCATTCAAAATTTACGACGCCTCCAGAGAAATGCGCAACCCTTTCATCAACCGGTTGAAAGAAGCAGACCCGGAATTGTACGATGAACTCGTGAAATACGGCAGGCGAAACATTGCCTTGCTGACCATCGCCCCCACCGGAACCACAAGTCTGATGACACAGACTTCCTCCGGCATCGAACCGGTGTTCCTCGTGACCTATACGCGCCGGCGCAAGGTTAATCCGAATGATAAGGAAGCCGTACGAGCCACTTTTATCGATGAGGTTGGCGACCATTGGGAAGAGTATCACGTCTTCCACCATAAATTTGTCGATTGGATGCAAGCGAACGGGTACGACGTCGAGAAGGCAAAAAAAATGTCGAGGGAGGCCTTACAGCCAATCCTTGAAAAGTCGCCTTTTTACAAAGCCACTGCCAATGATGTCGATTGGGTCAAAAAGGTAAAATTGCAGGGCGCCATTCAAAAGTGGGTGGACCATTCCATCAGTGTCACGGTGAATATCCCGCAGGAGTCTTCCGTTGATTTAGTAAAAGAAATTTACAAAACGGCTTGGGAATCGGGCTGTAAAGGCTGCACTATTTACCGGGAAGGTTCTCGTTCCGGGGTTTTGGTTTCAACGGAAAGTCAGGATAATCAAGAAGATAAACCAACGACGATTTTTAAGGAGACCTTGCCGCCCAAGCGCCCAAAACGATTGGAAGCCGAGGTCATACGCTTTCAAAACAACCATCAAAAATGGATTGCCGTAGTCGGTTTATTTGATGAAAAACCCTACGAAATATTTACCGGAAGGGCAGATGACACCTTTCTGCTTCCCGGCAATATTACCAAAGGTTGGGTCATCAAAGAAAAAGGGGAAGATGGCAATAATCGCTACGACTTTCAGTACAAAGACAAAGATGGCTACCGGGTGACAATGGAAGGGCTTTCCCGTTCTTTCGACAAAAAGTATTGGAATTACGCCAAATTGATTTCCGGTACCCTCCGCCACGGCATGCCATTAAATTACGTCGTAAACCTCGTCTCCGGCTTAAACGTGGAGGAAGAACAAATCAATTCCTGGAGAAACGGCGTGGTGCGGGCTTTGAAGAAATTCATCCCCGACGGCACGCGAGTCGTTAAGGAGGAATGCCCCGCCTGCAATGACCCCGATGGCTTGATTTACAAGGAAGGCTGTCTGATTTGCAAAAGCTGCGGGCACACGGAATGTGGATGATTCCCTTTGTCTGAATCAGGATGTCCAGGATTTAAAGATTTGCAGGATTAAATATCCGTTGTAGGAGGAAGGGATTTTCAAAATGCCTTTCAGCTTGGTATCCTGAGAATCCAAAAATCCTGCAAATCCTGATTCTGACGTTTAAGTGTCGGAAACAGAACGGACAGGATTTAAGGATTTTTAGGATTGAATATTCGGTGAAGAAGGAAGGCATTTGCAAAATGCCTTCCTTCTTTGCTTTTTGTAAATCCAAGAAGTTGCGGATAAACCGAAATAGGGAGGACTATTGTGGGAATGAATTTAAGACGATAAACTGACGGGGCTTTTTCTAAAATCCTTATGGAAATAAAAGATCGCTGAAGTTCGGTTCGCAGAAATAAAAAAGGAGATTACTTGACGTAAACTCCTTTCTTTCCTAAACATTATCTCAAATCTTTCTCCGAGACGAAGCTCGGGGCTACGGTGGATCGAGCACCTGAACTCTCCTACGGCAACTGCTGCAAAATGACATAATTGGCCAGGTTGCTGCCGTTTTCGGGGTAGGGCAGGATGATGCTGAAGAGCAATCTGTTCCGGTCGTTGCCGGGACCCTGATAGATGGCTTCGCCATCCAGGTCAATATCGGCATCGAGGTAACCGGTGCTGATAAAGTTTGCCAGGTTGTCGTTATTATCCGCATCGGCTAGGACGGTGGCGAACAATTCGAGGATGTCATTTCCCGGCCCCTGATAGATGGACTTTCCGTCGTGGTTCAGATCGCCTGCCCACATGGCGTATTGAGAACCATTTTGCGGAAGCAAAATTTCAGCGTTCGTTCCATTTGTCGAAAAGGTAGTGTCTGTAAAATCAAAGTAGGTAGGGATGGGACTTAAATTGCCTGCCGAGTTGGTCATCACACCGAGGTGGTTTCGGTGCCGGACGGCTACGTAATAAGGTCCTGACAGGGTATTGACGAAAGTCAATGGAGACACGCCATCTTCGCTGACCACGTCGCCGTCTCTTTGCAACAAGGCCGAACGAGTGGCTATCACACTGTCGAGTTTTATGGAACTTCGCAGTTCGATGAAAACCCAATCGACGATGGCATTGGGTCCCGTCACCCCTAACACGGCGGCCGAATCGGCAATTGTTTCACCTCCTCCGTCGCCACCGACATGGACAAAACCACTCAGCGCAGTGTAGGGTTCTGTCAACGGAATCAGTCCCTGTTGTCTCAGGTCATCTCGCATCAAGGTGTCGGTGGTGCCAATCAAAGCGCCTTGAAGCATGACCTTTACATAGATAGTGATGCCAATACAGGCGGGGCTAAGAACCGGATCGCAGGGGTCGAGCGGGTCGCCGTCGAAGACGCCGTCGCCGTCGGTTTCTTCTCCGTTATTGATGAGGTCGTTATCGGGGTCTTCGAGGTCGTCCCGGATGCCGTCGCCATCGGAGTCGGTGTTGCAGTTGTCGTAATTCAAGCCACCCTGGGTGACGAGGTAATCTTCCCAAACATCCGCCAATCCGTCGTTGTCGTCGTCCGCATCGTTGGCATTATCCGTACCATCGAGGTCAAAGTCGCAGGAACCCTCGGAACAAGCGTCCAACACATTGAGAGTAGCTACGGTGGTGGTGTCATTACACACGCTAGTACTCAGGACCAAGCGATATTGGTAGGTGTCCATTCCTTCGGTTAAGGCAATGGCTAAATCTTGCGTCAAAGCGCCGCTGTAATTACCTCCGTTGGAGAGGTTCGTCCAGGTAGTGCCGCCATTCCGGCTTTCCTGCCAAACCATGCTCAATACGCCCGAACCCGAATTGCCGACCACCGCAGAGAAGGTTTGGCTCAAGTTGGAACAAATGGTCACGTCGCCTGGATTTGTGGTGATGAAAATCGGACCTTCAACGGCCAAGGTGGCGGCTACTGATACTGTGCTCGCACAATTTGGGGTGTTCACCTGAACCCGGTATTTGTATCCACCAAGCCCTACGACATTTGTAATTCCTAGCGAGGCAGTCGTTACCCCCGTATAACCGTTGACCCCGCCATTGGCAATACTAGACCAGGTGGCCCCCCCGTTTGTACTGACTTCCCATTGGTAAATAATGGAACCTGCCCCCGGATTAGTGATTCCTACCGTGAAGGAAGTCCCTTCCCCGGAGCAAATGGTTACGTCATCCGGCTCATTGGAAATTGTGAGTGGACCTTCTACGGTCAGACCTGCAACGTTGGATGTCAGTGTATCACAGGTGGTGGTGTTGACCAAAA
>CAZJYF010000237.1:0-6316 GCA_964549665.1 uncultured Saprospiraceae bacterium | reverse complement strand
CTATTGGCTTTAATATTCCAATGAGCGACCGTCACTCTTTCCGAATGAATAAATTTTCCAAAGAGACCGGGGAATACTTCTCGCTCATTGATAGCAGCTAAGTCTTTGATTTTCATAAATTTATAATTAAAAATTGATTATTTTTTCAAACACGCCAACGCTTCTGTTACATGCTTTCTCGCTTTAAATTGCCCTTCGAAAATATGCTTCACCAGCCCCTTTTCATCGACAATGTACGTCACCCTGCCGGGCAATAATCCAAACAGGCTTTTCGGCACACCGAACAACCGGCGCACCTCATTTTTCGGGTCGCTCAATAATGTAAAAGGCAGGCCGTATTTTTTGGCAAATTTTTGGTGTGTCTCCGGGCTATCTCCACTGATGCCGATTACGGATGCCCCGAGGTGTTTGAAATCCTCGAAAGCATCGCGAAAGGCACAGGCTTCTACCGTACAGCCGGGCGTATCATCTTTGGGATAAAAATAAATGACAAAAGGTTTCCCAAAAAAAATTTCTATGGAAATCATTTCCCCGTCCTGATTCAGCAGTTTGAATTTCGGCAGGCCATCGCCGACTTTAATTTTTGGTTTGTCCATTCTGTTTGATTTTACTGAAATGGTGACTCGCAGTCATCACCCCAGAAGTGCCCTTCCCTGCGAGTCACCACCAAAGGTACGTTTTGTTTTAAAAAAAATAGACGCGTAAAAAACACGACATATTTTCGGGATGACTTACTACCTTTGCCACACAAATCAGGAAGAAACCAGAAAATTAGGGACATGAGCCTATTCAAAAGACACTTTAGCATCGTGGCTGCCGTAGTACTTTTATTCGGTGCCATTTTTCTTTCCCAAGCATTGAGCAGATTAAAAACCCCACCGGATAGACACGATGATAATGGACAAGCAATTCCACAGGTAGAAGTCATAAACGTCCAAAATGAAGCTATAAGGACCACCCTCGAAATTCAGGGTGAATTGGTGGCCTACGATAAAATTGACCTCTTTGCCGAGGTTAGTGGTACGCTTAAACCGAATGGCCAAGCCTTCAAAGTAGGGAATTATTTCGCGAAAGGGTCGATTTTGCTGAGCATCGATGACGAAGAAACAAAATTGAATTTGCTTTCCCAAAAAAGCAGCCTGCTGAATTCTATTACCCAATTGATGCCGGATTTAAAAATCGACTACCCGGAGAGTTTTGAGCAATGGCAGGCTTACCTGGAAAAGTTTGATGTTGAAAATCCTCTCCAGGATTTTCCCAACCCGCTCAAACAATCTGAAAAATATTTCATCGCATCCCGCAACCTATACACGCAGTTTTACAATATCAAAAGCGCGGAAACGCGACTTTCGAAATACACCATCTACGCTCCGTTCAGCGGTGTTTTGACGGAGGCAAACATCAACCCGGGAACCTTGGTGCGGCAGGGCCAAAAACTCGGTGTGCTGATGAATTCAGGGTCTTACGAATTGCAGGCAACCATCCCTTTGCGGGAATTGAAATTTATCAAAACCGGCAGCCCGGTCGAACTGTCTTCTGATGAAATAGACGGGAAGTGGACAGGACGGGTCAAACGCATCAGCAACCAAATAGACCGGGGGACGCAGACAGTGATGGTTTTCATCGGGCTGAGTGGAAAAAATTTGCGCGAAAATATGTACCTCCACGGAAAGATAGCTATCCAACTGATTGAAAAAGCTATCTCCATACCTAGATTGCTGCTTATCAATGAAACTGCCGTTTATGAAGTGCGCAACGGAAGTTTGAAATTGCATCCGGTCGAGGTGGTTAAAATTACGGAAAACAAAGCCATTGTTAAGGGGTTGGAAGAGGGCATTGCCATCCTGAAAGTCCCGGTAGGTGGTGCTTTTGAAGGTATGAAGGTGAGGATTAGGTCATTAGGTCATCAGGTCATTGGTCATTCGGTCAATGAAAGAACAAGTGAATGAGAAATTTAATCAGCTATTTTGTAAAATACCCGATAGCTGCTAACCTGCTGATGGTTGGCATTTTTATTTTGGGTATTTTTGGTTTAGCCAATATGAAATCCACTTTCTTTCCGGAAGAGGTGGAGCGGTTTATCAACATCCGAACGACTTTTTTAGGCGCCTCGCCGGAAGAAATTGAAGAAGGCATTGTCGCAAAGATTGAAGAAAATCTCAAAGGAGTTACCGGAGTCGAACGGGTTACCTCGGTCTCACAGGAAAATAGTGGCTTCATTACGGTGGAGGTGCTCAGAGGTTACGACGCAGACATAGTGTTGCGGGACGTAAAAAATGCCGTTGACGCGATCAATTCTTTTCCCGTAGGCATGGAATTGCCGGTGGTATTCAAAGTGGAAAACATTGGCTTGGCAGTCAGTTTTGCTTTGAGCGGCAAAGTCGATTTGAAGACCCTGAAGACTGCAGCACGCAAAGTGGAAGAAGACCTGCGAGCCACGGAAGGCATTTCAAAAGTATCCTTGAGTGGTTTTCCGGACGAAGAGATTGAAATCGCCTTCCGGGAATCGGATTTGCGCGCCTACCAATTGACGTTTTCCCAAGCCACCCGTGCCGTTCAGGTAGCTAATTTGGAAATTACCGGAGGCACGGTGAAGGGAGAGAGAGAAGAGTTGTTGCTGCGCGCAAGAAATAAAAAATATTACGCGAATGAACTTCGCGATATCGTTTTGAAAACATCCCCAGATGGCAGTGTGGTCCTCCTGCACCAAGTGGCAGATATTAGCGACAAATGGGCTGACAATCCAAACAGGACCTTCCTGAATGGAGAACCGGGGGTCGTTGTGACGGTGCAAAACACCCTTTCGGAAGACTTGGTGGGCATTGTGGATAAAGTGAAAGCCTACATCGAGGATTTCAATGAAAAAAGCCCCGTCATTAAGGCTACCATCATACAGAACCAATCCGACGTTTTGCAGGCCCGGATTGACTTGCTAACCAGCAATGGTACTTGGGGGTTTTTTCTGGTTGTCCTGTTTTTGGCCATGTTCCTCAATTGGCGATTGGCTTTTTGGGTCGCCATTTCCATCCCCATCTCTTTTGCAGGTATGTTTATTTGCGCCTCCATGATTGGAGAAACCATCAACGTCATCTCTCTCTTTGGGATGATAATGGTTCTTGGAATTTTGGTAGATGACGGGATTGTGGTCAGTGAAAATATTTATCAAAAATACGAACAGGGAGTTCCCCGGGCGCAAGCTGCCATCGAGGGAACGATGGAAGTATTCCCGGCTGTTTTTAGTGCCGTTATAACCACATTGCTTGCCTTTTCGGGCTTTTTCTTCATTGATGGCCGCATGGGGGATTTCTTTTCTTCCATGGCGGTGATGGTCACTTTTTCGCTCATTTTTTCACTGGTTGAAAGCGCCTTCATTTTGCCCGCCCACGTCGCTCACTCCAAGGCTTTAAGTCGGGACAGAAAGCGTTATCTGCTCACCGAAAAACTAAACTCCATCATGGGTTGGTTGCGCGACCATGCCTACGCCCCCTCTCTGCGATTTGCCATCAACAACAAAGCTTTGTCTTTTGCCTCCATTCTTGGTTTACTAATCATGACAATCGGGGCGATGAAAGGAGGCATCATCCAACAGAGTTTTTTCCCCAATGTGGAACAAGATAATTTCACTGTCGATTTGAGAATGCCCGCCGGCACCAGGGAACAAATTACGATGAAGTGGCTCAACCACATTGAAACTGCAGTTTGGGCTGTCAACGAGGAATTCAGTGAAAAGTATTTTAATGGCGACCACGACCCTATTTTGAAGATTCAAAAAAGCATCGGCCCAACGAGTTATCAGGGGCATTTGAACGTCATCATGCTCGATACGGAAACGAGAGACAGTCTTAAAATGCGGATGATTATGAATGCCGTCCGGAAAAAAGCAGGAACAATATTCGGCGCAGAATCAGTCACTTACGGAGGATTCGTCGTTTTCGGAAAACCCGTCTCCATTTCACTCGTAGGCGAGGATTACGAAGAGCTGAACGCTGCCACAGAAAAAGTCAAATCGGCACTCGCTTCTTACGGCGAACTTAAAGACATAATAGATGACAATCAGCTGGGGCTGCGGGAAATTAACATCCATCTGAAGGAAAAGGCCCGTTATTTAGGGCTGAACCTCCAGGAAGTCGTAGGGCAGGTGCGGCAGGGTTTTTTCGGCAGCGAAGTGCAGCGGTTGCAGCGAGGTAGAGATGAAGTGCGTGTTTGGGTGCGCTATGCGGAAAAAGAGCGCAACAACATCCGCCAACTGGAAAAAATGCGACTCCATTTTGCCGACGGCACGGAGTATCCCCTGATGGAAATTGCCGACCTTGAAATAAAACGCGGCATCATCGCCATCAACCATCTCGACGGCAAACGGGAAGTGAAAATCGAATCAAATATTTCGAATGATGGGGTCTCGGTGAGTGATATTACTGCTAACATCCGCGATTCTCTCCTTCCGCCTATTCTTAAAGAATATCACGGTGTCAAGGCATTAATGGAAGGCCAAAATCGCGAGCAGGAAAAATCAAATCGATCCATGGCTGTGGTTTATCCCATCGTATTGCTGCTGATGTTTTTTGCCATCGCCCTGACCTTCCGCTCCATTAGTCAGACCTTTGTCGTGTTTTTGCTCATCCCCTTCAGCTTGATTGGGGTGGCTTGGGGGCATTGGTTAATGGGGTATCCCATCAGCATGTTATCGAGTCTCGGCGTGCTAGCCCTCATCGGAATACTTGTGAATGACGCCCTCGTTTTTATCACTTCCTACAACCAATACCTGGAACGGGGTATGCCCCAAATGGAAGCTCTCTACGAAACAGGGGTGACTCGCTTCCGGCCTATTGTACTGACATCCGCAACGACCATAGCTGGTTTGTTGCCCTTGTTGTTGGAAAAGAGCTTTTCGGCTCAATTTCTCATCCCGATGGCTATTTCGGTCGCCTTCGGATTGATGTTCATCACCGTTGTCACATTGGTACTTTTGCCGGTCATGTTGATCGCTGCCAATCGTCTTAAAGTAGCAGCTTCCTGGTTGTGGAATGGCAAAAAACCGAGCTTCGAAGCAGTCGAACAGGCTACTAAGGAAGGTGGGGGTTATGGCTACTTGTACTTTTTGTTATTAATAATAATTCTTTTGTTTGTTCTAATTCGCCTCTTGGGTGAAGGGTTTGCAAATTGACAGATTTAGTCCTTACTAAACTTTCGGCATCAAAAAAAATATGAAACGCATCGCAATCGATATGGACGAAGTCATGGCAGATGTCGTCCCAAAATTTTTGGATTATTACGAAAAAGACCTCGGCAGGCGCCCTGAAAGAGAATCCTGGTGGGGCAAAAAAATTTATCAGATAAACGGAGCTACCCATATTCGCAATTACCTCTACGACAAGGGTTTTTTCATCAATTTGCCGGTGATGGCCGACAGCAGGGAAGTCGTGAAATGGCTGGATGAACGATACGAGGTCTTCATCGTCTCGGCGGCTACCGAATTCCGCAATTCGTTGGAAGACAAATACGACTGGCTGCAAAAACATTTTCCATTCATTCATTGGAAAAAAATCGTCCTTTGCGGAGACAAACGCATCATTCAGGCAGATTATATGATCGACGACCACGTTTTCAACCTGGAAAATTTTGATGGCAAAGGGTTGCTTTTCACCGCTTCTCACAATATTGGCGAAAACAGATTTACCAGAGTCAATAATTGGGGGGAGGTACGTGCGTTTTTTGAAAAAGAATTACAAAAGTGAGCGATACTATCTCCCGCCTGAAAAGGCTACTTTCTCTAAAACTTAAATTCGCCCTGACCTCCTCCGTGGCCACATCGGTGGATTATTTACTCTACCTTGCACTGGTTTACACCTTTCTCACACCCGTACTTTCAAATATTATCGCTTATTCCGTCGCCGTATTGGTGAATTTTATTTTGCAAAAGCAATTTATTTTTTCTTTGGAAAGAAGACTAAAAACGACCTTCCTCTTAGCAATGGGCGTTTCTTTGGGAGGCTTGCTTTTAGGAACGAGCCTAATTTGGTTTCTTATCAAAGTGCCCTTTTTTGACAGATACCAATTCATCACCAAATTATGCGCGACGGGAGTTTTATTTTTTTACAACTTCTATTTCAAAAGGTATGTCTTTGAAAAGCGATTTTTTTGAGGGACATTGCCGAACCTATGCCGCAGGAATTTAATAAATATCGAAAACAAACCGTCGCTGCTTTTTTCATAACCTACCTGTTTTTGGGCTTTTGGATTGTACCGGATTACGGATTGTCGTGGGATGAAGCGACGCAACGGGCGCATGGGATGCGGGCTTTTGACTTCGTCAATG
>CAZJYF010000236.1:0-6324 GCA_964549665.1 uncultured Saprospiraceae bacterium | reverse complement strand
GTCTCCATTTGTTTTTTGAACAAATGTACGACTTATTTTATTACAAACACTTAATCTAACTCCAGTTGAGATTGGAGTCCGACTATGAAAGCTATTCCAATTCTTGGTAAATAATTTAGTCCTTCCACATTTTTTCCCTAGCTTAAAGCTCCAATTCACAATTTCAACTTGCAATGTTTGAAAAACTCATTCCTTACGATGCGGCGCATTTGATTTTGGGCGAATACCTGAATTACTACCACCAATACAAGCGCATCACAAAAAGAGCCGCCATTCGATTTGAAAACAGAGACTGGCACGGCGTTCAGGAAGATGCCCGCGAGCGTATCTCGACCTACAAAAACCTCGTGGGCGATACGACGGAAAAAGTGATTGCTCTTTTGGGCGACAAAGCGGTCCAACGGGATGTGTGGGTAAAAATTAAGCAGATGTATTTTGAAGACATCCTTAATTTTAATACCCGGAATATTGCAGAGACCTTTTACAATTCCATTTTCCGCCACAGCCATAAAGGGTTAAGCGCCGATGAAGATTTGATGTTCGTACAAGCAACCGGCAGTTACCGGGAGTTCAAATCCACGCAGCCGATTTTTCATACCTTTCACTTGAATAATCGGGTCAAGCCCCTTATCCGGAAAATTTTTCGGTGCTATCCTTTCGACGCTCCTTTCGAAAACCTGGAACGGGATATTGGCTTTATTTCCGACACGCTGAAGAAAAGTTCGCTTTGGAATTCTGTAGCTGAAAGTGGCGCTAAATTGGAATTGTTGAAATCCGTTTTTTTCCGGAATAAAGGCGCTTACATCGTTGGAAGGCTGTTCCTAGGGAAAGATGTTTATCCTTTTGTGATGCCGCTGCTTCACGAGGAACGCGGCATTTATGTGGATGCCTTATTGCTCTCCAAAAATGATGTCGGTTCTATTTTCAGTTACACCCGATCCTATTTCCTGGTAGATGTGGACATTGTAACGGAGATGGTGGATTTTCTAAAATCCTTCCTGCCGACCAAAAGCATGGGCGAGTTGTACAATTCCATCGGTTTCGAAAAGCACGGCAAAACGGTTTTCTACCGCAATTTTTTAAGGCATCTCGAAAATGCAACGGACAAGTTTGTGGTAGCCCCGGGAATCAAAGGGATGGTCATGTCCGTTTTTACGCTCCCATCGTACAACATGGTTTTTAAAATTATCAAAGACCGTTTTGCGCCTCCGAAAAAGGTGACGGAAAGGGAAGTGAAGGAAAAGTACGAAGTGGTAAATCTACACGACCGCGTGGGTCGAATGACCGATAGCCATATGTTTGAGAATCTCGTTTTCGAACGCAGCCTCTTCACCGAAGATTTACTTGAGGAATTATTACAGGAAGCGCCTTCCAAAATTATCACCACAGGCAACAAGGTGGAAATCAAGCACCTTTACGTGGAGAAACGAATGAATCCACTCAATCTTTTTCTGGAAAAAGCAAACCCACAAGAGGCCGAAGAGGTCATCAATGAATACGGAAAAGCCATCAAACAGCTAGCTGCCGTGAATATTTTCCCCGGCGATATGCTGCTCAAAAATTTCGGGGTCACCCGCCTCAAGAGGGTGGTCTTTTACGACTACGATGAAATCGGCTTTCTAACTGATTACAATTTCCGCGTCATTCCCGAACCGAGGGATGAATACGAAGAGATGTCGGCAACGCCTTATTTCCACGTCGGCCCCAACGATATTTTCCCGGAAGAATTTCCGAGGTTTTTAATAGGAAGAAAAGATATCCGGGAAATATTTTACCGCCTGCATGGCAATCTTTACGAGGTAAAATTTTGGAAGAAAATGCAAGCTAAATTAAAAGAAGGAGCCATACTGGACGTTTTTCCTTATCGGAGGCGGTTGCGATTTGAAAATGTTTACCGATCTTCGTGTAGGATTAATGATGGATTTCCAAGACTTTGAGAAAGATAAATTTATTAATCCTCCTTTTTTTTGCCATTTTCGATCAAATTCAACATCCGCATCGTCGCTTTGATAGCTGCCGAGGTTTGGTCCGAGTCGAGCCCGCGGGTTTTGAATTCCTTGCCATTGAACCAGGTTATCAGGGTTTCAACAAGGGCATTGGTTCTGCCTCCGGGAGGGATGGTCACTTTGTAATCGAGCAACTTGGGAACTTCTTTCCCCTTGCGGAGGTATATTTTTTTGAGTGCTTTCATAAAGGCGTCGTACTGTCCGTCACCTGTAGCCGTTTCTTCAAAAATATCCCCTTCGATATCAATCCGCAAAGTGGCTGCTGGCTTGAGTTTATACACGTGCGAGATGAAATAATTGCAGATTTTAATCTTTTCCTTAATTATATCGCTGCCTAAGACGTCCGATATGATGTAAGGCAAATCATCTTTGGTAATGGACTCCTTCTTATCTCCCAATTCGACCACCCGTTTGGTGATTTTCTGCATGGCCTCTTCCGATAGTTCGATCCCCAGTTCTTCGAGATTTTTTTGTATGCTGGCCTTGCCGGAGGTCTTACCCAACGCGTATTTTCTAAATCTTCCAAAGCGTTCCGGGGTTAATTCGCTGACGTACAAATTGCCCTTTTTATCGCCGTCGGCATGGACGCCACAAGTTTGGGTAAAAACATTTTCCCCGATAATAGGCTGATTTGAAGGAATGCGGACGGCGGAAAACGCCTCAACTATTCGGCTGATTTTGTTTAGTTTCTTTTCATTGACGGAGCAGTCTGCCTTCAACTGATCTTTTAAAACCGCCACGACGCTAGATAAGGAGGCATTGCCCGCCCGTTCTCCCAAACCGTTCACGGTGGCGTGTGCACCTCTTGCACCGGCTTCTACCGCCGCATGAACATTGGCAACAGCCAAATCGTAATCATTATGCGTATGGCAGTCAAAATGCAAGTCGGGGAAGCGCTCCGTCATAATGGAAAAAAAGGAGCCAATTTCGGTTGGATTCAAAACGCCGAGGGTGTCGGGCAACATAAAACGACGAATGTTTTCCGTTTTTAGCGAATCCAACATTTCCAAAACATAGTCGGGTGAATGCCGCATGCCGTTCGACCAATCCTCCAGATATACATTTATGTCAATGCCCAATTTCGCGGCGTCTCGAATGGCGTTTTTTATTCCGGCAAGATGTTCCGGCAATGATTTTCGCAGTTGCCCTTCCAGATGCCGGCGGGAACCCTTGCACAACAAATTCATCACTTTCGCCCCGCTTCGATGTATCCAATCAAGTGATTTGCCACCATCGACAAAACCGAGCACTTCTATTTGTTCAAGGTAATTGTTTTCTTTTGCCCATTCCACGATTTTAAACACCCCTTCATACTCGCCTTCCGAAATGCGGGCAGAAGCTACTTCTAGGCGATCTACCCGCACTTCTTCCAACAGCATTTTTGCGACGTTCAATTTTTCCGTTGGCGAAAATGAGACCCCCGAAGTTTGTTCCCCATCCCTAAGGGTGGTATCCATGATTTCGACTTTCATGGTGTTTCTCCTTTTTTGATGAATGAATCAGAAAGGTTTTATTTGGATTATAAAGGGCAAGTTTTTCAAATCCAAGAGCTTACCGAAAAAGCTTAACTGTTTAATTAATTCGATATAATTTTATTTGTAAAACATTGATTTAAAATAAAATATAGATAAACAAGTAAACCCGTTAGGTGATTGCAAAAGGATTTTTCAGTAAACTCAATGAAGAATGGCGCAAAGGTAATATTATTTTTTTTTCCGTGCAGAAAGCATTAAAATAGGTTACCTCAATCTCCATTAACACTTCATCTGTAATAGTTTTTTGGGGAAATCCAAATAATCTTGCACGATTACAAAATCTGTTGTATTTTTATCTTTTTATTATTTACCAAAAAATCAAAAAAGAACCAAATGCAGCGCAAAAACTACTCAATATCCGGGAGGCTAGTTAATAAAAAATAGGGCAAGACGGTTTAAACCAACTGTTTCCTAAAAGATTCATTTCCAATTATTTAAGGCAACGATGAAGTTTAAACTATTTGTCATGTCAATCTCTGACAATAGTTTCATCTGAAAATAAACGAAAACGGGCTAGGGTAACATTTGAAATAAATTTAATCCTTGACGAATTTGGTCGACCTTTCAAAAGAAAAACAAGGGTCGAGGTGTGTGCCATTTTGGAAGGCTCATCAAATGTAAACATAACTTAGAACAACCCTAAATAATTTTTTTAAAAAAAACCAACACCCAAAATGTACGATTACGATGTTATTTTAAGCTTTATAACAGCTTTTGCCTTAACCTATTTTGCCATTCCTTCCATTATTTCGGTAGCAAAAAAGAAAAATTTGCTGGTTAAGCCCAATGGACGCAGTTCTCACAAAATAAGTACGCCTTCGCTTGGTGGGATTGCCATTTTTGCTGGAACCGTTTTTTCTATCGTTATGTGGACTTCTTTTTCTGAAAGCCAATATGCGGGTAATCTTCAGTATATTTTGTGCTCTTTCATTATTATTTTCCTCATTGGGGCAAAAGACGATATTGACCCCATGTCCCCAACAAAGAAACTCATCGGAGAAATTTTAGCGGCTGTCATTTTAGTTTTTAAAGCAGATATTCGACTGACCGGTTTACACGGCGTCTTTGGTTTCGGAGAGCCTTTACCCTATTGGATTAGCGTGATGCTGACCATTTTTATCGTTATCGTCCTCATTAATGCATTCAATTTGATTGATGGAATTAACGGCCTATCCGGCAGCATTGCTACCCTTATTTCCGGAGGTTTGGGCACTTGGTTTTTATTTGTCAAGCAGTACGACTTGGCCATAGTAGCCTTTTCACTGACCGGGGCCGTCGTGGCCTTTTTGAAGTATAATTTCTCCCCGGCGAGCATCTTTATGGGTGATACCGGTTCCCTGTTAATTGGATTGATCTGTTCCATCCTGTCCATTAGGTTCATTGAAGTGGCAAGCAAAATGGAGATGGGAAGCCCCTTTAAGATAAATGCTGCGCCTGCTGTTGCCGTAGCGTTTTTGATATTTCCGCTTTTCGACACCATGCGGGTGTTTTTGACCCGCACATTTAAAGGGAAATCTCCACTCTCCCCCGACCGCACGCACATACACCACTTATTAATTGACTCCGGTCTGAATCACACACAAGCTACTTTGATACTCGTTATCGTAAATGCTTTTTTTATCGTGTTAGCCCTGTCTCTCCAGCAAACCTATACTAATCAACCTTCCGTTTTGATTATTTTGCTAGTGGCAATTGCAAGTCTATTAGTCGGGGGTTTCTATTATTCTGTTTATAGAAGAAGAATAAAACATAGACCTGCATAAATTTTTCCCTTTTATAATTATTTGGCAGTAATTATTTCACCTGTAGGACACTTCATTGGAGGAGCATACCGATAATCTCTTGCAAAAGATAACCAGTGATTCGTGCAGCGTAGGGAAATTATTTTCCAGGAGTCGAATGGGTAGGATTTTAATGCCCTTCTATTTCCAATCTGGCATTTCGGCATTTTCAAAAAGCAGGAGACGGTTTTGTCCACTAAGATCCATCACCCAGATATTCTTGGGAGACGAGCCGTCATTATTTGTATTGGAAAAGATGACGACCGCGCCGGTTGGTGAAAACCGGGGTTCCAAATCATTTGTTCCGGCGGGTTTATCTTGGGAAAGGTCTGTCACATTTTTTGTACTTAAATCGAGTAAAAAAATATGGGCATCCAATTGGCGGCCCTCTTGTGAATCGAGGCCGGAAACGTCGTGGGAATAAAGAATTTTTTTTCCATCGATGGAAAAGTCTGGATTTCCGGTGCTGCCGGGTTCATCCTGCACCAGGGTGTCCAGAAAATTGCCCCCTTCATCCATGAGCAGAATAGAGGATTGGTACCCAAATGTTCCGGTAGTTCGCAAGGCGATTTTGCCTCCGAAAGAAGACCAATCACAGGCCGAAAAAACAGTTCCGTCGGTTAATTGAGCTAGTAGTGTAGTACCAGTGCCATCCTGATTGACTAAATAAAGGCGGTCGAAGTGCATGTACAACAACTTGCTTCCGTCGGGCGACCAACTGTAATCTAGACTGTAACTATCGTAACTATCTATTGAAATATTCGTGATTTGGGCGCTATTTGAGCCATCCCGGTCCATGGTGTAGAGCTGAGGATTGATGCCAATATTGGAAATGAAAGCAATCTTGGTTCGCTGGGGGTTGAGACGCGGACGCCAATTGCTGCCGTCGTTCGCCGTCAACCGGATTTCATTGCCCATGCCGTTGGAAGAAAAAATATCCGTTTTGCCATTTTCTTCGCGCACGAAATGAAAGCGGTTGTCGGGGAAAGGAATCGTTCGAAA
>CAZJYF010000235.1:0-6349 GCA_964549665.1 uncultured Saprospiraceae bacterium | reverse complement strand
TTATGACTCCAACCCTCTACCCTACGGCATCCCGACCCTGTGTCGGGACGCGTCTTCCAATTCCGCCACACCCGCTTCTTTTGATCCGCTCTTTTTTGAAATATTAAACTTTTATGACTCCAACCCTCTACCCTACGGCATCCCGACCCTGTGTCGGGACGCGTCTACCAATTCCGCCACACCCGCTTCTTTGGTTTTCTTTTAATTTCAAAATTTGAACTTCAAAACCGGTTCAAAAATTCCATTTACAAAAGGCCTTCCAAAAAAAGAGGTGCAAAGATAACAGGTTTTTTAAAAAACGAACTTTTATATTTACAAAAAACCAAAGCAACACATGGCAACTGAAGCTCGCTATTTTAAGGAATAATTTTTTATAGATTTGTAAGAAAAGACTTTCATTTTAGGTAAAAAAATTGCTAATTTGATAACCGGTTGGAGGGATAATTTAATTCAGCCTTCCAATTCTTTTTTTAAAATTGACTAATCCTTTGAAAACGCCAAAGTATTGATGCAGAAGAGCGAAGATAAGAAGTTGATTCAACGGGCCTATAGAAAATTATTGAGGTCTCTCCATTCGAATTTAGAAAACGAAGACCGCAAGAACATTCGGATGGCGTATGAATTGGCGGTGGAGGCGCATGCCAAGCAGCGGCGCAAATCCGGCGAACCCTATATTTTGCATCCGATTGAAGTAGCTCGAATCTGCGCCGAAGAAATCGGCTTGGGTCCTACGGCCATTGTAGCGGCCCTGTTGCACGACGTCGTGGAAGATACCGAAACCTCCCTGGATGAGATCGGCGAAAAATTTGGGGATCGAATTCGAAAAATCGTTGATGGCCTGACTAAATTGGATGGCTCCTACAACCCCGACAGTGAGCAAGCGGAAAATTTCAGAAAGGTACTCAGTACACTGGTAGAAGACGTTCGGGTGGTTTTGATAAAAATGGCAGACCGCCTGCATAATATGCGGACGTTGGGGTCCATGCCTCGACACAAGCAATTGAAAATTGCAGCCGAAACGAGTTACATATACGCCCCCTTGGCGCATCGTCTGGGTTTATATGCTTTCAAGACTGAATTCCAGGATCTGTGCATGAAAGTCACCGACCCGGACACCTACCGGGAAATTGCTCAAAAACTCAATGAATCCAAACGAGAACGCACCCGCTACATCAATGAATTCATTGCCCCCCTCACCAAGCAGTTGGACGAAATCGGGGTTCCGTATCGCATCACTGGAAGACCGAAGTCTATCTTTTCCATTTGGAATAAAATCAGGAGTAAAAGCGTCTCTTTCGAGGAAATCTATGACCTTTTCGCAGTGCGGATCATCGTTCAAGTAGAGCGCAAGCGGGAAAAGTCTATTTGCTGGCAAGTGTATTCCGTAATAACGGACGTTTACAACCCTATCCCCGAACGACTTAGAGATTGGATCACCAACCCTAAATCCAACGGCTACGAATCTTTACACACCACCATTGTCGGTCCAAAAGGACATTATGTTGAAGTTCAGATCCGGAGCGAACGAATGGATGAAATCGCAGAACGGGGGTTTGCGGCTCATTGGAAATACAAAGGGGTCTCCGATCAACCCAATGTTTATGAAGTTTGGCTGGATGGCATACGCGAAATTTTAGAAAACCCCACCGTCGACGCGGTTGAATTTCTTAGTGATTTCAAAACCAATCTTTTTAACGAAGAGGTTTATGTCACTACGCCCAAAGGGGATATGATCATTCTCCCCAAAGGAGCCACTGCCCTCGACTTTGCCTTTCACATTCATACCGACATCGGTTATAACTGCAAAGCCATCAAAGCAAATAATAAGTTGGTCCCTTTGGGCTACAAACTTCAGAGTGGCGACCAAATTCAGGTGATTAAAGATAAAAACCAAAAACCCACCGAAGCTTGGTTAAAATTGGTGGTGACAGGCAAGGCACGCGCCAAAATACGTTCCGCCATGAAAGAGGAAAGGCGGAAAAAGGGGGTTTTCGGACGGGAAGCCCTCGAGCGTAAATTCCGGAATATGAAGGTTGATTACGAACAGGGTGTGGAAGCCCTGGTTAAATTCTTCGGCTTTAAATCGCACGTCGATTTGTATTTTTCCATTGCTATGGAAGAAATCAATCTGGTGGATGAATTGAAGAATTTTGAAGTCAGGGATCACAAGTTGATTGAAATTATTCACCCGCTAGTAAGAACTACCAAGACAGAAGAACATAAACCCCTAAAAAGAAACCGGAAAAAATTCTCCGGCAAGCCGAAACTACTTGTAGGGGGAGAACCAGCCGACCAATACAACTACTCCTTTGCCAATTGCTGCAACCCCGTTCAGGGCGATGATATTTTTGCGTATCTGACGGTTAGCGCGGGGCTTAAAATTCACCGCGCCAATTGCCCCAACGCCACCCATCTGATGGCCAACTACGGATACCGGATAATGAAAGCCGAATGGGTGTTAAACACAGAAACGACCTTTGTAGCCGACTTAAAAATCATTGGAATTGATGATGGTCCCGGAGTAATTGAGCGCCTGACCCACGAGATATCTTCTAATTTGGGGGTCAATATCCGCTCTTTTACCATCGCCGGCGACCAAGGGTATTTTGAAGGCAAAATCAGCCTCTTGGTCACTAACAAAGACCAGCTAAACCTAGCTATCAAAAACTTGAAAAATCTAGAAAATATATCTTCGGTTGTGAGAATCGAATAAGCCTTACCTGATGATTTTCTTTTCACAATTCTCACAAAAATTGCTACTTCGCTCGATAATACAAAAATGTTTCTTCGTTTTTTGAGCCATTTTTGCACCTTTGCTTTTCAGCAAAACCAAAAGTTCAAAAAAAAAATTTCAATGAATCCTATCAAAATAATTCAAATAGGCATCGGGCCCTTGGGCATCAAAACCGCCAAATTTATCGCTGAACGGAAAGGATTGAAGACCATTGCTGCGGTTGACAAAAACCCAGATTTGGTAGGCAAAGATTTGGGCGAATTGTGTGGAAGAGACAATTGGGGAATTAGCCTTAAAAGCAATATGAAAGAGGCCATTGCCAATGAAAAACCCCGGGTCGCTGTGCTTACGACCGTTTCTGACATGGACCGCATCACCCCACAGATTGAAGAAATTGTTTCCCATGGAATTCCGGTGGTATCTACATGTGAAGAATTGAGCTATGCCTGGGACTGTTCCCCTGATTTGGCCAACCGGATAGATGCTGCAGCGAAAGCCAAGGGGGTTGCTGTTCTCGGAACGGGCGTCAACCCCGGTTTTTTGATGGATTCTCTGCCGGTATTTTTATCGGCCGTCTGTCAGGAGGTGACAAGTGTGCGGGTGAATCGCTTTCAGGATGCCCAATTTAGGCGCATTCCTTTTCAAAAGAAAATCGGAGCGGGTCTAACATTGGAGGAGTTTGAAAAAAAGAAAAAAGATGGTACTCTGCGGCATGTTGGTTTGACCCAAAGCATGCAAATGATTGCACACCGCATGGGTTGGGTTTTGGATAAAACAGAAGACATCATTAGTCCTGTAATTGCTAAAAACCAAATAGTTACAAACGCGATGACCATTCCAAAAGGCGCAGCCTCAGGGGTCAATCAAGTGGGCAACGGTTATGCCTCCTGCGAACTGAAAATCAGGCTGAGCTTTCAGGCGGCTGTTGGAGAACCGGAGAGCTTCGACGAAATAATTATAGAGGGTTCGCCCCGCCTCCATTCCAAAATCATGGGCGGCGTGAACGGCGATATTGCCACCTGCGCCATCGTATTGAATGCCATCCCCCAGATTTTGCGCGCACAACCGGGATTGAAAACAATGGTAGATATAGCACCTGCTTCGTTTTTTTGATAAATTGTATTCAAGTACACCAAAAGACCAAATTTTCCCCTATTTTCACTCCCTGTAATTCCAAATCTTCCTACCTTAACCAATCTTTCGTCGCCCCATCAGTCCATTCTTTGCTCCCTCAAAACCCATTTGCTCCATCAAATTATTTTCATTGGCTATCAAATAAATGCTTGACTTTCAAATTTTTAAAGCGATTATTTTTGAAATTATAAATTTGTCATTTTAAATTATTACTAAAAAGTATCACCCGAAACATGCTTAAAAAATGAAAAAAAAGACCCTCCTCTTCACCCTTCTGGCAATCATTGCCTTTCTCGTTTACAACTTTTTCTTCACCAACTCAGAACACATCAGCGTCCTCGTTTTTTCAAAAACAGAAGCCTACCGGCACAAATCAATTGAAGCCGGAAAGCAGGCGATTTTAGATTTGGGACAAAAGCATGGCTTCACGGTTGATACTACCGAGGACGCGACTATTTTCAAAGAAAAGCAACTTCAGAAATACAATGTCGTAGTCTTCCTCAGCACCACCGGCGACGTACTGAACGATGCGCAACAACTGGAATTTAACCGCTTCATTCAGGCTGGCGGCGGCTATGTGGGTATTCATGCGGCTGCGGATACGGAATACGATTGGCCCTGGTATGGCAAGTTAGTTGGTGCGTATTTTAGCAGCCATCCACAAAATCCAAACGTCCGCGAAGCAATCATTCAATTGAAAGATAAAGAATTTGCTGCGACAAAGCACCTTCCGGACGAATGGAAGCGAAAGGATGAGTGGTACAATTACAAAGACATCAATCCCGAAATCAAGGTGTTGCTCAATCTGGATGAAACGAGCTATAAAGGGGGCACGAATGGCGCGAATCATCCCATCACCTGGTACCACGAATTCGACGGCGGGCGAGCCTTTTACACGGGTTTGGGACATACGGAGGAAACCTATGCGGAAGCCGCGTTTTTGAAAATGCTTTGGGGCGGCATCCACTTCGCAGCAGGGGAAGGGAAGCCGGTGGATTACAGCCGGTCGAATGTGGCGCCGGAAGAAAATCGCTTTGTGAAGGAAGTGCTCGATGATTTTCTGGATGAGCCGATGGAATTGGATTTGCTGCCCGACGGTCGCGTGCTTTTCGTCGAACGGGGCGGGGCAGTGAAATTGTTTGACACAAAGGTCGATAGTTCAAGGGAGGTTGCTCGATTGAACGTTTTCACTGATTTGGAGGATGGTCTGCTGGGCCTTGCCTTAGACCCCAATTTTAAAGATAACAACTGGCTCTACCTTTTTTATTCTCCGGCGGGGGAAGTCTCCGAGCAGCATATTTCCCGTTTTGATTTTAAAAATGATTCGCTGGACTTTAATTCGGAGAAAATTTTATTAAAAATTGCCACCCAACGGCTGGAATGCTGCCACTCGGCAGGTTCCCTGGAATTTGGACCGGGCGGATTACTCTACATTTCCGTAGGTGACAACTCCAATCCGTTTACCTCCAACGGCTTCGCACCGATTGATGAACGACCGGGACGCTATCCCTGGGATGCACAAAAATCATCGGCTAACACGAACGACCTGCGCGGGAAAATTTTGCGCATCAAACCCGAAGCCGATGGTACTTACAGCATCCCCGACGGCAACCTTTTCCCAAAAGACGGTTCCAAAGGACGACCCGAAATTTACGTCATGGGCTGCCGCAACCCCTACCGCATTTCGATTGACAAACACAACGGCAACCTCTATTGGGGGGGAGTCGGGCCCGACGCAGGTAAAGACAGTATCGGCATGGGACCGAAAGGTTACGATGAAATCAATCAGGCAAGAAAGGCGGGTAATTTTGGTTGGCCTTATTTCATTGCCAACAATAAACCCTACCACGAACGGGACTTTGCAAAAGGCACCACCGGCAAGGCTTTTAACCTCAATAAACCCATCAATGACTCTCCGAATAACACGGGCAGCAGGGAGTTACCCCCGCCACAGCCTGCCTTCATTTGGTACCCCTACGATGCCTCGAAAGAGTTTCCCCTTGTCGGTGAAGGGGGTAGAACGGCGATGGCAGGGCCCGTTTATCATTTCGCCGATTATCCGGAGAACGGAAGCAAGTTTCCGGAATATTACGACGGTAAACTCTTCATATACGAATGGATGCGCGGGTGGATAATGGCCGTCACGATGGAAGAAAACGGGGATTTCAAACGAATGGAACGCTTCCTGCCAAGCACCGTTTTCAACAACCCTGAGGACATGCTTTTCAGCCCACAGGGAGATATTTACATGCTGGAATACGGAACGATTTGGTTCTCCGAAAACCCCGACGCCCGGTTGATTCACCTGAAATATATCTCCGGCAACCGCAAGCCGGTCGCGAAGATCGAGACGGATAAAACCGTCGGGGCTGCCCCACTTAGCCTTGCTTTTAATGGCGAAGAATCCTTGGATTTTGACGGCGATGATTTGACTTTTGAGTGGAAAATTGACGACAAGGATATCATTTCCAATGAAAAAAA
>CAZJYF010000234.1:0-6359 GCA_964549665.1 uncultured Saprospiraceae bacterium | reverse complement strand
ACTTTAATTTCCAATGCAGCCTTTTGGTCCCCCTTACAATTATTCTCACTGACTTGTGTAAAAGAAATGTCAAGTGGGGCTAATTTCCTTCCGATGTTAATGGAAGCCGTAGCGGTACAACCCGCATTGTCGGCAACGGTGACTTGGTGCATACCGGCGCTTAGTTTACTAGCCGTTTTACCAGATTCTCCATTGTCCCATTGAAAAGAATAATTTTCTAGTCCCGTTGGACGGGTGGTTCCGTTTCCGTCACTGCCCCATTGGAAGTAGTAATCGTCGGGGAAATCCGCTTCAATGTCGACAGTTGCCACCCCATCGGCTGCCCCTGCCGCACTTTCCTCTTGTTCCTGCCTTGCGCTGATGGAAAACTGGGGGTTTAAGATGTTTGCCTTTGCCACCTTAATTCTTCCCTTGCTATCCGTAACGGTGACTGAATAAGCCCCCGGACCAAGGCTTTCAAGGTGGTCGCTATTTTCGTTGGATTGCCATTTGTACGAATAGGGCGGCACCCCTCCCGTTACTTTTACGCGAAGCGCAGCACTGGGTTTATCATCCACGCAATTCAATTCTTTACCAACGATGATGTTAACCGTCATCGCAGAAGTCTTTTCAATCAGAAACAACCCCTTGTCGTTGGTTCCAATCCACAGCGCATCATCCTGGTCAACGGCGATGCAATTGACATCCTGGCTGGTGAATTCCTGGGCTGGGCCAAAAAACTGGTAATCGTCTGCTTCAATATCGTAACGTGCAACCACTTCAGAAGCTATCCACAACCTTCCTTCGCTATCAAATTCAATGTCTCTGATATCTCCCTCGACCATCCTGGAATCTACATCGAATGGTATCCAACGATTCTTTCTATCGATTACCCAAAGAAAACCATCTTCCAAGGCCCATATATCGGAACCATTTGCTGCGATTGCCTTGATATTTAAATCTTTTTCGAGGAGTTTCCATTTCCCATGGCTTCCGAAAAACATACCCTGGCTGGTGCCAATCCAATCCCTACCAAAAAGGTCGATAAATATCGTATTGATTTGATTGGACCGCAGTTCTGAGTTTTTGGTATTAAAATGCCGGATGAGTTCAAGTTGTGGCTCAACTTTAAATTGGAAAAGGCCCGCGTCAAAGGTGCCTATCCAAAGTTCGCTTTTTTCTTCGTCAAAAAAAGCAGCGCTGATGGGGTTCTCCTCGCTTGTTAGGTCTTTCCCTAAGAGACTGTTGAGTTCTGTTATTGGCAATTTCAAGTCGTGATTCCCACCGGAGTTGCGCAGCAAAGACCATTCTCTTTCACTGTATTTGACTTCCTTGGCGTAATCAACCGCCTGAACGAGATACAAGCCCTCGTTGTTGCCAATCCATTTGTTGTTCTCGTCATCCACATAAATGTTCGAAATGGGGATGCGCCGGTCAACAGCATTACTGCGAATAACCCGCATTGATCGTTGAGCGCTTAAAGAAATAGAGGAAGCGAAAAACAAGAGTAAAAAAAACAGGATATTTTTCATGATGTAGCGTTTCTGCGTTATTCGCGAATATAATGAAACCCGTGAAATAGATTCAGCAATGATTACGAAATAGATTTACAAATTAGGCAAACTCTTTGGTCGCCGTTCCTCAGCTCGAAGATTGAAAAGAACACCATTTGCAAAAAGTTTGATTTTGGAAGCAGATTGGTGGAAATTAATTGAAGGCCTTCGATTTTGATGATGGTCAGTCATAAAATTCAAGATAAATTTCAAACGCTGAACCATTCCAAAAAGTGTTTTCCAAATTGTTCCGGCATCTAAACCCGCTGAAAAAGTATTGCCTGAAACATTTTTTTAGCGCCTCTTCCACTTTTCCTGAAACTTTCTGCAAAATTCTCCTGTTGGTGAACCTGTGTCAATAGTCGCTATGCCTCAAGGTTGCAATTAAAAAAAATTTAGCAGTTTTGTCAAAAGCCATGCGCGATTATTTGAACTCCCATCATTAATGAAAGTTTGAATTTTACGGACGTATCTTTATCGAACTAATGACTCAGGATAATCAACAAAATAGACATCGCCGAGTTTTTGAGAAAGAATTTTTACCTCAAATCGATGCGCTTTATACCTTTGCCTATCATTTGACCTATGATGAGGAGGATGCAAATGATTTGGTGCAGGAGACCTACTTAAAAGCTTTCCGGTTTATTGACAAGTACGACGAAGGTACCAATGCCAAAGCCTGGTTGTTCAAAATTCTGAAAAACGCCTTCATCAATCACTACCGGAAGCGAAGCAAGCAACCTACTAAAGTCGATTATGAGGAAATTGCTGCTTATCACGACGAAGGCGATACGAACTATTCGAGCTATTTAGACCTTCGGGAGGAGTTGTTTCAAACCATGATGGGCGACGAGGTGACCAATGCCATTAACGCGTTGCCCGTAGATTTTCGAGCTGTTATTTTGCTCTGCGATGTGGAGGGTTTTACGTATGAAGAAATTTCTAAAATCGTTGATATTCCAATTGGTACGGTCCGTTCCCGTTTGCACCGGGCGCGGAACATGTTAAAAGAAAAACTGAAAGAGTACGCTGCCTCTTTAGGCTTTGAAGACAGGCGCTCTTAGGATTGGTGAAAAAATAACTTATCCCTTTTGACAACTTATTTATTCACCATTCCTTAATCAGTAATTATTAACCTTGACTGCTTCCTGCAATGCTGGAAATTTTTAGAATTTAGACAAAAGATGTTAGACCTCGGACGCGCACATTTTTGCACTTTCCTCTGTTTATTATCAGAAATTTACAAAATTATTTTTCGCAATTTTTTTGTCTTTTGTCCAAATTCTAAAAAAATAAATTCTTTGAAAATGATGGAAATGCTGCTGAAGGAGTCACAAAAAATACAAAGATGGAAAATCTGAAAAACCACCAGGAACTCGTCCACCAAATGAACCTTTTGATTGACAACGAACTGCCCAAAGAAGCAGAGCGAGCATTGCTCAACGAAATTAAATCCAACCCCGACATTCGGGAATTATTGAACCGGGAACGCTCCTTCCGGGAATTTATCAAAAGCCGAATTCGCCGCCGAAAAGTCTCACCTGCCGTTATAAATAATGTGAAACAAATATTCCACGATTAGCTTTTCCGCATCTGACTTTTCTCTCCCTTAGAAAAAAGAAAAAGATGAATTTGATTCGTCATTCGGTTTTCTTGCTCTTCGTTGCGGCATCTTTCCCCAACTACCTCGCCGCTCAGAAAATAGATTATCCCAAAACGTTCCGGCAATTGCTGGACAAAACAGGGGTCGAACTATTTGTTCCTGTGGATGCGGGCTACAAAGATTTATATCTTTCTCAAAACGGACTACAAACCTGCCACTTCGCTCTTCGTTCCAAAAAAGAAAATCTTGAAATACGGTATCTTCTCCTGCCTTTTGACAAACGCGATTTTGCGAGCATGAATCCCCACATCCAAACCATGCGAATGGTGGCAACGATAGCTACCAATGATCCGGAATCTTTTATTTCAGCTATCCAACCCGGCAGGCAGGATATGAAGAGAGATTTCAATGCGGACTGGGGCCGAATTTATTTTTTCAAGCCCAAACAGGGCTTTTCAAATAAACCACATTGCAGGTTGCTCGCGTTGTACAAAGAAGGGAAAGGAACCGTTTTCGTGTTTTTTCTTTTCGACAAACCCGATAATCCAGCTTTGGACACAAGATATTTCGCGCTGCGTTTTATGGATGATAAATTGTGATCCCAAGTCAGGGCATAAGTACCTGAATTTAAATAATCTACATTTTCCCCTCCAAGGGGTTGAAACCCCTTGGATCGCCACTTTGGAAAAAAAATCAAGAGACTTCCAGTTTTTGCAATTCCAAATTCAACTCGTCCAATTGCTCTTCCGATATTTCAGCCGGCGCGTCAATCATTACGTCTCTGCCTTGATTGTTTTTTGGGAAGGCGATGAAATCGCGAATAGAAGTTTGCCCTTGAAGGACGGCGCAAAGGCGGTCGAAGCCGAATGCTATGCCCCCGTGGGGTGGAGCACCGAATTCAAAGGCACCCATCAAAAAGCCAAATTGGGCAACTGCCTCTTCCTCTGTAAATCCTAGCAATTTGAAATTCCGTTCCTGTAATTTCCTGTCGTGAATCCGGATGGACCCGCCGCCGATTTCCGACCCGTTGATGACTAAGTCGTAGGCATCTGCCCGCAAACTTTTCATCGTTTCGAAATCGCCGGTGAGCATTTTGGAGACGTCTTCCTTTTTTGGGGAAGTGAAGGGATGGTGCATCGCATGGAACCGTTCGTTCTCTTCGTCCCATTCGAGTAACGGAAAGTCGACGACCCAAAGCGCCTTGAAATCGCCCTCTTTCATCAGCCCCATGCGGCGGCCCATTTCGAGGCGCAACTCACTCAACTGCTTTCGCGTTTTCTCTGCTTCACCGGAGAGAATGAGCAGCAGATCGCCCGGTCTAGCGGAAAACTTATCTGCCCAAAAGTTCAAGTCGTCATCGGAAAAGAATTTTCCGATGGAAGATTTGAAAGTGCCGTCTTCGTTGACCTTCACATAAACCAAGCCTTTGGCTCCAATTTGAGGACGCTGCAGCCATTCGGTCAGGTTCTTGATGTCTTTGTTCGAATAATGACTTGCCTGCCCTTTGGCACAGATACCAACGACCAAATCAGCGCTGTCGAATACCCCGAATCCTTTGCCTTTTGCCACCTCGTTCATTTCCGTGAATTCCATTCCAAAGCGCAGGTCGGGCTTGTCGGATCCGTATCGTTGCAGGGCTTCGTCATACGACAGGAGCGGAAAATCGGGCAGCTCAACGCCGATGGTTTCTTTAAAAAGGTGCTTGGTCAGGCCTTCGAAAGTTTCCAATATTTCATCCCGGGTAACAAAAGAAAGCTCGCAGTCGATTTGGGTGAATTCCGGTTGGCGGTCAGCCCGCAAGTCTTCGTCACGGAAACATTTGACGATTTGAAAATATTTGTCGAAACCGGAAATCATCAAAATCTGCTTGAAGGTTTGCGGCGATTGGGGAAGCGCATAAAACTGCCCCGGATTCATCCGGCTTGGCACCACAAAATCCCTGGCCCCTTCGGGGGTGCTTTTAATTAAAAAAGGCGTCTCAATTTCCACAAAACCCTGGCCCGCCAAATACTTTCTGGTCTCCAAGGCCAACTGACTTCTGAATATAATATTCCGCTGAACCGGGCTTCGCCGCAAATCGAGGTACCGATATTTCATGCGCAAATCTTCCCCGCCGTCGGTCGCATCTTCTATGGTGAAGGGAGGAACCTTGGACGCGTTGAGCAACTCGAAATATTTCACCTCGATTTCAATGTCTCCCGTCGCGCGGTTCGGGTTTTTGTTGCTGCGCTCGCGCACCAAACCGGTGGCCGAAATGACGAACTCCCGCCCCAATTTCCGCGCGTTCTGACACAAATCCGCATCGTCATCCATATTGAAAACCAATTGGGTGATGCCATACCTGTCCCGCAGGTCAATGAAGGTCATGCCGCCAAAGTCCCGGGCGATTTGCACCCATCCGCTCAATTTCACTTCCTTTCCAACATGCTCTAAGCGAAGTTCTCCGCAGTTATGTGTTCGATACATTTTTTTATTTTTAATAAAAGCATCAATTTGCGAAATCTTGCAGATTTAGTAAATTTATAATCAATGAGTTATAGAGATTTACTAAATCTGCAAGATTTCGCAAATCGGGGTTTTTAAACAGCTTTCTAAAATAGCCCACAAAAATACAGGTTCTTCCTAAATAATGCTTGCCTTCGCTCGAATAGTTTATTGGCAGGGCTAAAGTTCGGGCCAATTATGCCTTATTGACTACCTTTGAATTACTTTTGGATTTAGACTTTATGACTTAAGGGGACATCTAAAATTAACAGACTGACATTCAATTAAATACATATATTTTTGTATCTTTGGGAAAACACAAGAAGTGAAAAATAAATACAAAATAATGGGTACGACGGGATTGTTTTCCGAGGAAGACAGACTCAACAAACTGAGTAAGCAGGGAGATCCACTCGAAAGATTGAATAAAGTAGTCGAGTGGGAATATTTTCGAGATACGGTAGAAAAGGCTCTACCTGCAAATAAAATGGTAGCTGCCGGACCTAAGCCGTATGATCCCTTATTAATGTTCAAAATTCTTATCCTGCAACGATATTACAATTTGGGTGACGGGCAATTGGAATATCAAATATTGGACAGATTGACCTTTTGTCGCTTTTTAGGATTAACCTTAAATGATCGCGTTCCTGATGAAAAAACTATTTGGGAATTTAGAAACAGGTTAATAAATAAAGGACTTGAAAAGGAGCTATTTGATTTGTTTGGTGCCTTACTTGACA
>CAZJYF010000233.1:0-6367 GCA_964549665.1 uncultured Saprospiraceae bacterium | reverse complement strand
TCTGTCTTTTTTCAATTCGAAATCAAAGCCATTTCCATCTGGATTAGTGATAGTGCTCAATAAGCGTTCAGCATCGTCGGTTTGTTCAAATAGCTGCAATTTCACTCCCTTCAAAGCTTGTTGGTCTTTCAAATTAAAGGTTAAAACGTTCAGGTCGATAACCTTGACACTGTAAGAGTAGAGGTCATTGCAGCAGGCTTCGTACTCCGGTTCGATATAGGTAGAACCAGGTCTGTTGGAAGAAAGAAATCCGGCGGTTTCTGTTTCATTGAGGAAAAAGTGGGTATCCTGATAGCTGCTGTTCAAAGGGGCACCTAAATTTTCTGCCGCCCTCCATTTTTCTCCTTTTTTTAGACTTTTAAAAATATCATAGCCACCGAAACCGGGATAGCCTTCTGAACTGAAATACAAGGTTTGTGTAGGGGTGTGAAAAAAGGGCGTCACATCGTTTTTCACCGTGTTGATGGAATCGAGGCGGAAGGGCTGTGAGAAAGTGCTGTCGCCAGAGATTAAACTAGCCCAGATGTCGAGTTTTCCTTTACCTCCCGGCCGGTCGGAAACAAAAAATAAAACCTCTTGCTCCTCTGCTTCGTCGAAGCCGATATTTGGTTCTGTGGCGGTGTATCCTTCTCGATTGATGGTTTCTGGAAGCTTAACGGCCTGCCCAAATGTACCGTCTTCGGCCAAGTCGCGATAATAGATTTCACAGCGTATTTCTGCTTCTGCAACATAGTCGCACAGGGTGTAGTAAATCCTGGTTTTTTGGGTATTGAAAGCGATGTATGCTGTGTGGCGATTTTCGTCATTAAAAGAGACCAATTTTGGATTTCTTTGGTCCAAATCCGTTTTTAAAATCTTCACATATTGCCGAGGTGGGTATTGTTTTTTATCCTCTTTAGTAAAGCTGTAGGAAGAATAGTAGATAGAATTGCCAACCTCCACAGCGGCAAATTCGGAAAAAGGGGTGTTGATGGTATCAGCCATCTTTTCAATTACAATGTCTTCATCCGGCTCTGCCGACATCTCGATGGCCCAATCGCAGGCTTCTATTTGTTCTTTTGCAGCTTGGGTGAAAGAACTCTCCGCTTTGCCGGATTTGTCGAGGAACTTTTGAAAAAGATTTTGGGCTTCGGAAAACTTCCCCAAATGCTTTTTCATACTTGCCAACCAAAAAACTGCCAGAGGAAATTCACCAGTAGAATCTTTTTGTATCACTTCGGTGTAGGTCGCCTCGGCGAAGGTGTACGCATTGAAAAGACGAGCCGATTCCGCATATTTGTAAAGAACCTCCATCCGGTCATTTTCAATCTCCAAGGCCGATTCGTAATATTTCATGGCAGCGTAGTAATCCTTTTGCGCAAACGAATTGTCTGCTGCTTTCAACCAGGATTGGACGGTCTGTCCGCTCGCAGCAGCAGCAGCCAATAAAAAGAAGATACCGAGACATGAAAAATTCTTTTTCATAGTTAATGAAAATATCACCTTATGTCATTCAGCTATCGCTTATATCAAAGGGCAGTTCTTAAAGAACTTATGTGGCCGAACCTTTTGGATGATGTACCGCAATGAAAATTCTGGGCCGCCATTGCGGTTGGTAGCGACCGAAAAATCCGAAACATTTATATCATAACTAAATCCAAAATTCCAATAATGATATCGAATTTCGGCTCTTGGAATAAAGGCGTCTCCAATGGAATTGAACCGCACACTCATGCCGAAAAGAATAGCTATTTGCTTGGATGGATGTTCGTTGTTCAGGTACCACCGCGCTGCGCCGCCTGCTACGGTCTCCACATAGGATTGCTGAATTTGTGCGGTGCTGCTCAACACCAAATCCCAATTGTTCGCCACTTGGATGCTCGGGCGTAAATACAAACTGAATCTCGCTGGCAGATTGCTTTTGGGACCATTGTCGAGAAAATTCTGATTTGGGCGATTGAGGTGATAAACGGCTACACCGACATCCAATTTCGAGCGCTTATTTGTTTTTTGCCCGTGCCAGTTGACCCCTGCCCCAATGTCGGGGTACAAATTGTTTTCGTTATCAATATTTTCAAAGGTGGGCAGGGTAGGGTCAAAGCTGTCTCCACTGAATTGCCGGTCGAAGGTGAGGCCCCCCGTATCGAATTGTCGTTGGCTCACCCCCAGCAAGGCACCAATGGTAAGAAAATTTTCGCTATCGATGCGGTGGGTATAAGAAGCCGTCAATCCAACGGTCAGGGTGCTGAGATTTGTATCGCCAGCATCGTCATTGAATAAGAGAAGACCTGCACTGAAAAAGCCTTTGTCCATTCTCGGATTGAAGAACTTGGCATCCACGCTGAAATGGAAAGTAGTAAACGAAGCCAACGCGTTATTCCACTGTTGCCGGTAGGTTCCAGCAAAGCGAATGTCACCGCCATTAATTCCGGTAAGGGCGGGATTCAAACTCAGCGGCGCATTGTAAAACTGGGAAAAATGGATGTCCTGCGCTTGCATGGAGAGGGAAAGACAAAAAAATAAAGCGGTGCGTAAAGATTTAGATATGTTTTTTGTAATTGTCAAAATATGTCCAATTTTGGGTTAACAAAAGGAATTGTTCGTGATTACGGTGTTCGAATCTACGCGGTGGGTAATTCAGGTGCTTTCAATGCGGAACCTGAAGCCTTTTAAAAGTGGTTTTTTGTGATATGTTCATGTTCACGGGATTAGATTGAACATATTTCACATCGCAAAGTAAAAAAAACTTTGATAATAAAAGAATTTTTTCAGAAAAATTGCACTTTCCAGGGCTGATTTTATACAAAATCACATTGTTTTCTTCCATTTAAAAAGTCCAATCCATTCACATATTTTGAATTTTTATTCATCCGGTAGGGGAAAGCTTTGCTTATTTCGGACGCGCGGTGGTCGTTTTCGGGGGCGTATTTTAATTCAACAATCCATTTTGTGGCATCGAAAATCTTAAACAAGAATCCATTGGAGTAATTATCTATCCGGTAATACGCCAATTGCTCATCGAGGGTGAGTCGAAAATCCCCGTCGGCTGAAAGGAAGTAGGTTCTCAGGTAAGAATTCAATAGGGTGGGGCTGAGGTTTTGGATATCTTCCCTTACCGGGGACGGCAATTCAGACCTCCGCAGCATTTCCGGCAATGATCGAACTTCGAACCCCTTATCGAAATTGAAATCGCACAATGAAAAACTCCATTTATCACCCAACAAGCCCGATTTGATTTTATATTCCAACTTGGGACGTTGAATCGCTCCAAAGGTTTCCCCGTACCACCGAATGCGCAGTTTTTTTCGCTCCGATACGCCCGATTTATTCGCGAAATAGAACTGCAATTTGGGGGTGTCGAGATAGATGTTGTTGACTACCCGGCTATGAAAAATTTCTTTGAAAAAGGCGGGATGGTTTTTGATGAAAAACAAGGCATGCTGGCGGCAATCGGCCTCCAGAATAAATTTTCGCTCGTAGCGAAAATGGTTCTCCAAACTCAGTTTTTCAATCGCTTCTTTTTCCATATTCGACGCCGTACATCTTTTCTTTTACACCGGGGACCGTTTCTATAGGACGGCCATTTGATGTCATAAAAGATTGATTTTCAATCAAATAATTGGTTCCATTGTTCAGCAATTCCACCCCATTAGCATCAATTTTTGAAGGGCCGAATTCTGGTTTTTTCTGGTAAGCCGTAAACCCCAGCTTGTTGTTTTTTAAGCGAATGCCCCGGATGATCACCTCCGATTGGTCTTTGCTTGCCACGGCAATTTCGCTGTCGAAAATTTTTAAATTTTCCGCTTTCAGTTTGCTCGATTCCCCAGCGCTCAGCCCTTTATCGCCTGCCTTAAGAATGGAAACATTCTCCACCTCCAGGTCCGAACCCGAAACGTCGATGGCATCATTTCCCAAATCGCCGAAAAAGGAATTTTTGATACTGCCAAAGACGAAATCACCGTCGAAAGCGTCGGAAGCTGTTTTGGTAAAGACAACATTGTCCATTTCGAACCATGTCTTTACAATATTCAATGCATCCTCCGACCTGCTTTTCGAAAAGAGGGTATTCTTAATAGCAACCGGTGCATCGTAAAAAGTGACCGCTCCGGAAAGCACCCATCCTTTGTTTTTGGGACTTGTCAAATTGACAAATTTGCAGTGATTGAGGAGGGAAGTATCTTTGGTTTCCATGACCAATATGCCTTGTCCACGCGCATTTTTTGAGGTTATTTCGACTGGGTCCTCCTCGGTTCCATTCCAAAAAACGGGGGAGAAAGATATGATTTTGGCGGCTGCGTTGCGCAAGTCCAATTTGAATCCGGGACCAGCCTCGAAGCGATATCCTTTTGGGATGATGAGTTCTGTATTCAACTGCCAGTTGCCGGGCAAACCTGTAATCGTCTTCGTCGCTTCATCGATTTTTAGAAATTCAAAACCGGGAGGGGAGGGGTGCTTCCGGATGAGGTCGTTGTCCGCCCATTCTTTTTCCCGTTCTTTCCAGGGAAGGATATTTTCCGTTCGATCTTTTTTCGCTCCCAAGGTGCGGCAGACGATTTTAATAGCAAAAATATCTTTCTCAAATTCAAAACCCGGCTTTTTTTTCTTTTTGTTGACAAACAAGCTGCCGAAGTTTTTTTCCAGCGGAAAGGTAACCAATTGACGGGTATTGGCAGATAAGATCACCCGCTCGGAGAGCCGCCCAAACCTCCGCCCGTTTTTGTTTTGAAGCCCTACTATTTCAACAGGCAATTTGCCGAAATTCTCAACGTGCACTGCCAACTTCTTCTCATTTATCGTCTCCAGAAAAACGTGAAGCGACGTAACCGGATATATTTCATTGCGCAGCAGGAAGCGATTGTTCGCCAATGCTTTTTCGTTAAAGCGGTATTGTGGGAATTCTTTTTGGAGCAAACCTATTTGTTCTTTCAAGCCGGGGATGTTTAAAATTTTCATCACATAAGCATCTGAAGTAACTTTTTCGAGGGCATTAACATAGGCCTCCATGTAATCCAAATCCCGTTCCGCGCCAAAAAAAATAGTAAATTCATTGACCTTCGCCAAAGCATTGCCGTCAAAGCCGACGGGTTCCAATTTCGATGTGATTGGATTGTAGTACAAGCGGTAGTTGTGTGCAATCAGCGCGTGATTGGCACCCAAAATGTTGCAAATGGCATTGTACTTTGCCAGCAATTTCAAATCAAAGGCCTCCGAAACCGTAACTTCTCCATTCAAGTAGGCGCTGTAAAGCTCCTTTGCCAACGCGTATTGTTGCAAATGCACCGAATCGCGCAACACTTTTTTTTCCGAAAAGGGCAAAATGTTCAGTTCTTCGAATTCTACGATGCCCGAAAGCCCCAGATCTTCCCATTTCAAACCATTTGAAAAAAAACGCGCTCGTTCTTCCCACATCGGGTTCTCGTTGATCTTGATGATAACGCCTTCTTTTCGGCGATTCCGTTCGAGAAGGTTTTTGTCAAAAGATTCCTCGAGGGCATATAGACCCGATTTTTTGATTTGCGTATTTCCATTCTTTTTAATGTGCAATTCTACGGGCAGGAAATGGTATTGAAGATTCAAAATGCCTTCGGTTTTCAATAAATGATGAAACAGCCATTCGCCGCAATAATTCCGGGTCATAGGGTGATGCAGTGAAAATTTGCTCATGCCCAGAAGACTTTTTCCTTTTCGCAACTTTACCCGGAACGACCATTTCCCCGTGGTCAAATGGTCCGTAAAATCTCCCTTCAGGCGAATCTCGGCCTTCAAGGTCTTCCCTTTATAGGCAATTTTTGCGGGCACGAAATCCTCTTCTTCATTGAGCAAAATGCCCAATCGAAGGGCTTCTTCCCGCTTGGCAGCCAATTTCTGAAAATTTTTATCGCTCAAAATAATTTCCATAGCCGGGAGGTTGGGAAACTCTGCCATCTCCCCGACGATGCTTCCTGCAGAGGTGGGGTTTTCTTCGTCAAAAAAGTCAAAACCGTAGGTCAAAACCTGCCCGTGCACGCCCTTCAAAATATAAACCTGAAGTCCCCTGAATGCAGCCGGATACGTCGTTCCTGCAATCGTCGCTTTGCTAAAATTGCCGCTCAACTTCCCTGCGCTTTCAACGGATAATCCTCTAAAGGCTACCTTGACAGGTTTGTCTTTACTCCATTCTTCTTGAATCATTTTCCCGTCGCTAATCACAGCGGCATAGGAATCCCGAAAGCCGAATTTTTTGATTTTTTTGCCGCCTTTTGTTTCCAGGAATGTTTTGACTTCGGAAGGCATTTTAAAGGAGGCTTCATCTTTCACGCTCAGAAAAATATCCTCCCTTTGGAAAATGTCAAACAGCTCGAAAAAAGTAATTTCCTTTTTTAAAAATTGACGAGTAGAATCCGGGAGC
>CAZJYF010000232.1:0-6370 GCA_964549665.1 uncultured Saprospiraceae bacterium | reverse complement strand
ACATGGGCAACAGACCCAACGTTTGGAACGGCGCGCCGCAAGAGTGGTTGGACCGACTAGGGGTGAGTTATGAAAGTTGATGGGAGGGAAAGGTTTCTGATCATATTAAAAATGGTTGAATTGTTGAAATTGTTTGAATGTCTAACAAAATTAGAGGAATTATATATAAAACAATGTTCTGCATTCTGTGAAACGAAGTGACATCGTTTTTTTCGTAGGAATTTTCTCCTTTAGCATCAAAATCAAAGTGATTTAGGGTTTTCGATTACATGATTTGTGATTTATGATGTTTTCAGCCAGACCTTGAACAAACCGTTTTTTATGACCCCGGAAGAATTGGAAAACAGGCTTATTGATTTTGCTTCCCGCATTATTGATTTGGTGGAAGCTCTTCCGAAAAACCAGGCAGCTAAACACCTCGGTGGACAATTACTTCGCTCAGGAACTTCACCTGCTTTAAATTACGGCGAGGTGCGAGCTGCCGAATCAACCGCAGATTTTATTCACAAAAAGAAGGTTTGCCTGAAAGAATTACGGGAAACTTATATTTGCATTCGAATTATTGCAAAAAGAAATTGGTTTGCAACAGAAAAGCTCAGACCAATAATTACTGAAAACAACGAAATCATTTCAATATTTGTCGCCGGCATTAAAACCGCAGAAGAAAAAAAGGGAAATATAGCAGGAGGCAAAAAGTAAACGCGCGAGCAAATGCCTCCAAAATCACAAATCACAAATCATGTAATCGTAAATCACAAATCCATAAAGTTGTCCTACACCTACATTTTTCATATTTGTTTCCTCTAATTTTGTTACACACTCAAATTATTTAGGCAAAAGTCCAAATTCTAAGCATAAACCAGTATATTTTTTGCATATTTCATTTTCAAAAATTTCCCTTCGATGACGGCAAAAATAGTGTACACCGGCAGTCTCCGCACCACTGCGACTCACATCAAATCGGGTACTTCAATCATTACCGACGCCCCGACGGATAATCAGGGCAAAGGGGAAGCCTTTTCCCCCACCGACTTGGTGGCGACGGCTTTGGGTAGTTGCATGTTGACAATCATGGGCATTAAAGCCCGCGAGGAGGGAATAGATATCGAAGGGGCCAAAGCGGAAATCAATAAAATAATGGCCTCCAACCCGAGGCGCATCGCCAAAGTGGAAGTGACCATCACGATGCCCGGAAAAGGCTATTCTGAGAATGAAAAACGCCTTTTGGAAAACGCTGCTCGAGGATGTCCTGTCTGCGGAAGTTTGCGTTCCGATTTGGAGACGGCCTTGGAGTTTGTGTGGTAAAGCTTCTTTCAGACAGTCTAAAAAGACCTTTCGAACTATCAGGGTGAATTCTCAAAGATTGAGATTTACTAAATTTTTAAAATTTCGCAAATCGGTTTATTTATTTGTACATCTTATCAATTTCCTTCTGATACCTTTCCAAAATTACCCCTCGAATGACCTTCATGGTCGGTGAAACCTCCCCTTTCTCAACCGTCCATTCTTCGTGCAAAAGGGTGAATTTTCGCACTTTCTCGTGACTTTCCAAATGTCGATTGCATTGTTCGATAATGCCACTCATCATCTTTTCCACTTTTGGATTGATGGACATGAATTGCGGGGCAGTCCAATGCACCTCGTTTTCTTCGCACCAATTTTGGAGCATTGGAAACGAAGGAACAATAAGCGCCGTGACATAGGAACGGGCGAACCCAATAACCAGACACTGTTCGATGAAGTTGGAGCTTTTTAATTGATTTTCGATAATTTGCGGAGCGACGTATTTGCCAGAAGAGGTTTTAAAAATATTCTTTTTCCGGTCGGTAATTTGCAAAAATCGCTTTTGCACGAACTTCCCCACATCGCCGGTTTTTAGCCAGCCATCCGCACAAAGCACCTTGGCTGTTTCTTCCGGTTTTTTGTAATAACCGAGCATGACATTCGGACCTTTGACAAAAATTTCTCCTTCTGCTTTTTCATTGGCGCCCTCAATTTTCACCTCCACGCCAGGGACGGGAATGCCTACCGTTCCAAAGCGAAATAAACCGGGTTCGAATTGATTGAAAGCAACGGCCGGGGCCGTTTCGGTCAAACCGTAGCCCTCCCTGACCGCAATGCATGCTGCGGAAAACAGACGCCCCAATTTTGGCTGCAAAGCAGCTGCCCCGACAAAGATCCCTTCTACCCGGTTGCCAATGGCTTTCCTCCAATGCCGGTAAACTAGAAAATTGGCAAGGGCTAATTTCAGCCAATAGCCAAACCCGAGTTTTCTTCGACCGTCGAAGCGCTCTCCCACCGCCAAAGTCCAATGCAGGATTTTGCGCCGGAAGGCATTTTTTTTGTTCCCTTCTTCCAAAATATTATCGTAAATCTTTTCCAAAAGACGAGGGACGGCGGTAAAAAAATGAGGTCTAATTTCCCGCATATTCTCAAAAAGGGATTCCGGGTTTTCAACGTAATAAAGAGAGGCCCCTGCTGCCATATAAACGTAGGTAACCATGCGTTCAAAAATGTGGCTAATCGGTAAAATACTGATGGTTCGCTTGTTGCAATTGACCGGCACCAATGAAATGATGGCCTTGATGTTGCTAATAATATTCTTGTGCGAAAGCATCACTCCCTTTGGGTTTCCGGTCGTACCGGAGGTGTAAATGATCGTCGCTAAATCGTCTTCATGGATAGCTGCCTTAAAGGTTTGTAACGCAGCAAAATGTTCAGCTGTAGGCAAAGTCAGCAATTCCTCCCAATGGGGAACATCGGGTAGTTTTTCAAAGGTGATTATTTTTTTTAAACCCAGGGCATTGCCTTTGGCCAGCGAGGCTTTTTCATACAATTTATGAGTGGCTGCAAAACAATATTTTATTTCCGCATCATTTAAAATAAATTCGAGGACCGATTGATTTGAAGTGGCGTGAATCGGCACCACCACCACCCCGATTTGCTGCAAAGCAAAGTCAGTAAAATTCCAGGCAGGGCTGCCAATGTGGGCGAGGATTCCCACTTTTTCACCTTTTTTCAAACCCAAATCCAAGAGACCGGCGCTCAGTTTATTGATAATTTCAAGGCAGTCCAGAGTGGAATAGGTCTTCCATCGAAAACCAGGTTTGCTGGCAAGGGCTATTTTTTGTGGATATTTTGCCTTTTGGTAGGGAAGAATTTCGAACAACCGTTGAAAATCCATAGGGCGGTGTTAGCTTTTGTTTTGTTCCTTCCAAATCTAAGGATATTCGGGCGAATTTCATAAAGAACTCTTGAACAAATGTGTTTACCGAGAGAATTGGAGCTCCTTTTCACCGAGCCAATTTCCTTCGTTGCCACCAGCTGAATCGGAAAAGGAAGGTTCTTCTCAAAGGAGGCTTTTCTCCAAATCCTCAAGTGAAACACCCTTCGTTTCGGGCATTAGTTTCCAGACGTAGAGCAATTGTAGAACCATCATACCGGCAAAAAAGGCGAAAATAAACCCACCCCCAAATTTGCCAGAAAAGAAGGGAAATACGCCCGCTACCAAAGCCGCAAAAACCCAATGCGTCCCGCTTCCGAGAGACATTCCAAAACCCCGAACCTCGTTTGGGAAAATCTCTGAAATAAATACCCAAATGCAAGCTCCCTGCCCAATGGCATGAGCCGCGATAAATACGACCAACCAAACCGGAACCATTAGCCCGGTAAAGGACTCGGTGAAAAAGGCAACCGCCACTCCCGACAAAGAGAGGATATAGCCTACCGAGCCTACATACATCAAAAACCGGCGCCCAAACCGGTCAATGAGCATTAATCCCAACATGGTAAAAAGGAGGTTCACTACGCCAATGCCGGCTGTCGAAAGCAGCGCGGTGCTATCGCCCATCCCCGTCATGCTGAAAATTCGGGGGGCGTAGTATATCACGGCATTAATACCGGATAACTGATTAAAAAAAGCAATCAGGAAAGCCAATAAAATGGGAAATTTGTACCGACCTGATAGGAAATGCTTCAAGCCAAAACGCTTGCCCGGATCGGCTGCACGAATGGCAGCGATTGACGACTCAACCGTTGCCGGATTGATGATTTTCAAAACGGCTTTTGCCTGCCCCACCAAACCTCTTTTCACGATCAACCAACGGGGACTTTTCGGCACGAACCAAATTAAAATCACAAACAACAATGCCGGAATAGCCTCAACCCCCAACATCAAACGCCAGGCATCTTGCCCACCTCCTCCGATTAAAAAATTAGACAGGTAGGCCATCAAAATGCCCAGCACGATATTGAATTGGAAAATCGCCGTCAAGCGTCCCCGAACTCCTTTTGGCGATATTTCAGAAATATAAATTGGGGCTGCTACAGAAGAGGCCCCCACTCCCAAGCCGCCGATAAATCGAAAAAACATCAGAAAATAAATGTCGGGGGCCAATGCCGAACCAACCGCTGAAACGAGGTACAATACAGCAACCCAAATCAGGGTGTTTTTCCGTCCGATGCGTTCGGAAGGAATGCCGCCAAATATTGCTCCGACGACGGTGCCGTACAAAGCCATCGCCACCATCTGCCCCACCATGGTATCGCTCAAATCCCAAAAGGTTTGAATGGCTTGTTCGCCACCCGAAATCACGGCGGTATCGAACCCAAATAAAAAGCCGCCAAGTCCGACGGTAATGGACCAAAAAACAACTTTCCTGAGAGTCATAAAGGTATTTTTCTGTTGGTTGCGATTGGCTTTTAGGCGTTATCCAAAGTATCTGATGAGAAAAAATCACAATCGCTTTATTATTTCCAAACACATTCTTCCATTGTGGTAAGGCGCTTTCCAAGGCCCCACTTTATCCTCTGAAAGGATGGGCTTCCCGTGGCGGTCCACCCGCCAATGCCATTCGCCATGGTCTTCATCCCGAAGAAAGTCCTTGATGAAAACCCAGCTCTGAAAGGCAGCCTGTTCAAATTTTACTTGCTGCGAAAGCTCCCAGGCATTCCAAAAACCAACCAAGGCTTCGGCTTGGGGCCACCAATGTTTGTCGGTGTCAACAAGACCTTTCGCGCAGGACTCATAAAACAAACCACCATCCCTGTCCAAGCCCTCGCTCAGGGTGGCATCAGCCATTTTCAGGGCGGTTTGAATGACCCGTTCCTCGAGTTTCTTTTCTCCCAAAACATCAACAGCTTCCACCAATAGCCAACTGCATTCGATGTCGTGTCCAAAGGAAATAATGTCCGATTTTGGGTTCCAGTTTTCATCGAAAAATAGCGTTAGATGCCCCGTTTGCTTATCGATAAATATGTCCAAAAAACACTCAATTAATCTCTTGAGGGCGACCCTCGTTTCTCTAGCGGGTTTTGCTTTGAAAAGCATAGTGTAAGCCTCCAAAATATGGAGGTGGGTATTCATCGTTTTGGCCGCATTTTGGTCTTTTTCGCTGAGACGCAAATCTTCCAACTCCTGCCAATTCCAGCTAAAAGCCTCAAAATACCCACCTTTTTTTTCATCGAAACTGTGTTTTTCAATGAGCCTGAAAAGCTCTTTTGCGTGGTGGAGAGCCGTTTCGTTTTGGGTCAAAAGGTAATATTCCGCAAAGGCATAAATAGCAAAAGCCTGCGCGTAAATTTGTTTTTTGGTCTGAATGGGTTTTCCCTGGAAATCGAGCATCCAAAACACACCACCCTCGACGGTATCCATAAAATAGGTTGAAATATACCGGTACGCCCTGTCCGCCATTTTTTCGTAAGCCCCGTTTCTTGTCAATCGGGCAGCCGCAGCGAAAGTCCAAAGGATGCGGGCATTCAAAATGATGCTCTTATTCGCCTGGGGGAAACGATTTCCACGACCATCCATTCTGCCGTAGAAACCCCCGTTTTCTTCGTCGGGCATGTGGAGCATCCACCAACTTAACAGGCTGTCCAACTCTGCTTCCAGTTCTCTTTTAAAAAGATTTTCTTTCGAACTGGCGAAAGGTTTATTCTCTGCATCCATTATTTTGCTGGCTGGTTATCCGGTAAATAATAATCGTTGAAAAACAACAAAAAAGTTACAGATTGAAGAATGGAAGGATTGTCAAATTCTTATCAATCAGCTTTTTACGAATTGCCACACTAGCCGCCGAACGCAATCCGTCGGGAGGGGTGTTTATCACATAATCGAGCAATTTTTCAAGGTTGGAAGTAGCGACGTGCATGCGGGTATCTGAGGAGGCATAGTAAATGAACACCTCCTTTTTATCATTCAATATCCAACCGTTACTGAATACAACATTGGAAACATCGCCCACCCTTTCTTTCCCTTTTGGCGCGATAAAATGCCCCGCAGGCGCATGGGTAACTATCCAGGGTTTGTCCAAATCGGTCAGGAACAAATACAAGACATAGCGCAATCCTGCCGCCGTATTGCGCACGCCAT
>CAZJYF010000231.1:0-6389 GCA_964549665.1 uncultured Saprospiraceae bacterium | reverse complement strand
TTGGCAAGCTGTCGAAGACGGAAAATGGGAAGAAATCGTGAATGCTTTCCGAAAGAAAATGAGCTTCGGTACGGGCGGCATCAGGGGGTTCATGGCAGCCGATAAGGCTTCCATTGTAAAATTGAAAGAGGTTGGTCTCGATGCGCCGATTTTGAAAGGTCCGAATACCCTGAACAACATCGTTCTGCTGATGACCTCGGCCGGCGTGGCTCAATTTGGCAGAGACAAAGGCTTCGATAAAATCGTAATCGGCTTCGACAGCCGGATTCGGGGCGGCGATTTTGCGAAAGCGATAGCGGAAGAATTTCTGGCTTATGGCTTCACCGTCTATTTGTTCGACGACCCCTGCCCTTACCCCGAAGTGACCTTTGCCATCCCCCATGTGAAGGCGCAGATGGGCATCTTGATTTCGGCCAGCCACAATGATTATCGCTACAACGGCTACAAACTTTCCTGCGGCAACGGTTCTCAATTCGACCCCGAAGAACGCACCGAGATGTACAACGACTACATTTTGAAAGTTTCTTCCGACGACATCAAGTCCCTTTCGCTCGAAGATGCGCCAAAAGGCAGGGTGATTTGGTTGGGCGGCGAAGAAAAGCCGGAGGGTGCAAATTACTACGGGCACGATGAATTGATAGACATCCACCGCGCCCACAGGGAACACGTAAAAACCTTTTTGCTGCGCGATAAGCATTCTGCTAAATCACTGAACATCGGCTTCTGTGCCTATCACGGGGCAGGGAGGATTGCCGTGCCACGTTTGTTGCGGGATATTGGTTTTCACAACATCAATATCATCCACAAAAATGGATTGTTTGAATTGAATGGCTTGTTCCCTTCTTTCAACAGCGAACCCGGCAAAGAACAGCAACCCGATCCCGGCGACCGCCGTGCAGCGAAAATTGCAGTGGAAGCCTTCCAAGAAGAATATCCCGAAAAATGGGATGAGTTGGACATCCTTATTGGCACCGACCCGGATGCCGACCGTTGTGGCGTGACTGTAAAAGTACCTGAAAATCAACGCTTTCTGTACGGTGGCAACGATTACACCCTCATGCCTGCCGACGATGTTTGGTCCTTGGTGCTTTGGTATCGCCTGCAATTCGACAAGAGCTTTGAACCTGAAAGAGCGTTTATCGTCTTTTCCCACACGACGACGGACGCGCTCAATTTGCTTGCGCAAAAACACGGGGTGGGCGTCATCAAAACATGGGTTGGTTTCGCTGCCCTTTCGGCTGCCACCCGCTTTGCATGGGACGGTGATTTGGTGACGGATTTGGTCGAAGGGAAGAAAAACCCAAACGACGACCTCTGCGACATGGTGATATTGGAAACGATCAAAATGGACGACAAGCGCAATTATAATTTGGGTGCCTTTGAGCAAAGCAACGGCTTCTCACTGCTTGGTTTTCCTCCGAAAGACAAATTTTCGTTGGGTGAAAAAGGGCACGTCCGAGATAAAGACGGCACCTTTGCCGCCATCCTCGTCGCCGAAATTGCGCAATGGGCGAAAGAAAACGGGACTTCCATATTTGAATTGATTGACAAACACATTTACCTCGACCCGGACATCGGGCTTTTCGTCAATCATTACGAACCCGACCCCCTCGATGGCGAATATCCCGGCATCGAAGGCGACCGCATGAAAAAGGCCATCTTGCGCCGGGCTTTGGGTTACTACCAAATTGCCAAAGCAGGCGGCCTGAAAATCGGCGGTATCGAAGTGACGGGTGCAGTCATTTACCGCACCGGAAAATACGACCACGTCTATCCACAAACCCCCGATTGGGCCTTCCCCGACGAAGGTATCCGTTTCTACTTTGGCAACAAACTGAACCACCTTACCGTCCGCCCCTCTGGCACCGGCAATGCCCTTCGCATCCACATTCAGTTGCATACTTTTGAGGTCAATGAGAACGATCTGACCGATAAAAAATTGGCGATGCGCCAGAAAGCCAGGGCCGTGGCAGACCATATTCGGGAACTGTTGGGCGCTGCGAGAACGAGCGAATTGATTTGAGGGAGGGGGTATTTTTGAAAATAGTGAAAACTGACAACGCGGAGGGTGCTATTTCCAACTCTTACAGACCGGGTGGACCACCAACCGACATCGTTCTTGGCTTTCAGCCGCCTTATGCCCGGCCTTTTACTGGGCTTGCTGTGGCCTGATTTTCCTGCTTCACAAGTTCCTCAATTCCATAACATTCGATGGCTTTTTGCTTGAGTGGGTTGGAACTCCATTCTTCCCACTCACAGGTGTAGTGGTTGTAGCCGCATTTTAGGGGTTTAGAGTAAATGTTTTCCGGGTGTTCGAGGTAGGCGCGGCAGTCGGTACAGATGTAGCGGAACTCGCAGTCTTTACAGACAATGGCACTAGCTGTTTCTATAAATTACGAAGCATAAATTTTTTGTACGTTTCAATGGGCATCAACCCGATCTTCAGCCTTCGTTTGTCTAGGTTTTTTATATCTTCTGTATCCGCCAATTCCGCAATTTTATTCACCGGGTCAACGTTTGCAAATTGGGTTCCATATAGTTGTTTTTCACCATTATTGATTTTAATTCTATCGTAAAGATACGCATAGCTTTGACCGTCCAAATCTCCGTTCTTTACTGCTTGTTCGATATTTTCTAATTGCGATTTTTGCCATTCTTTATTTCTATCTGAATGTTGAATCATCATAAAAATACCCTGCATAGCATCTCTACCAACCATTTTTCTATTTGGAAATCCAAATTCGCTAATAATTTCCTTTAATCTGTTTCGATTCCTCCCGTCCACGATAACTCCACTGTCTTGAGTAATTTGAGTCGTATCCAAATCATATTTTATAATTATATTTTTCATCAAATTCCTCCGAACTGCCTGGTCATCAACGTACATTTTTATCAATTCCATTTGAAGAAGTTTATTCCCAACTTTTTCTTCGGATAGACCATTACAAGGCTCAAAACCAGATAATACTTTTCCTGTGCAAATTTGTTTCAGCACCTCTTCACTTTGTTTATTTAGGATTGCGATAATTTCCTCTTTTTTTCCAAGTATCCATTTAATCATTAGTCCTGAAAGAAGGAATTTCCTGTCCATTTCTTTGTTTATGGTTAGCAAAGAATCAAATTGTAATTCAGCAATTTCATTTTTTTCATCCCATGAGTTTTCTATCATTCTCCAACCAAGTCGCCAAACCTCATCTTCCGTAACCTTTGTATTTGGAATACTCTTACAAGAAATAATCAAAGAAATCACAAGTAGTAGTAATTGAATCCTTTTCATTTGTTACTTTTTGTTTTTTTATCCTGACTAAGGGTTAATTGTTTTGTTGAACTTCAATATGTGTTATGCATTATAGGTTTAACAAATTTTAGGCTAAGCGTTCGTAACTTCAAGTGCAGATTGCAATCTAAAAGCAAAAGCTCAAAACGGTACTCTCCTTGAATGAAATTTTACAAATTTGGAGTACTTCCGCTTTTGATAAAACACCTATAAATCAGCTATTTATTAAAAGCGAATCCAATAATCAAAACATCAATGGCCATAATCAATTGAATATCTTTGACTTATAGTTGTGGACACTACGGAGATATTCTAAGAACTCAATTTGCCAGACATAGTAATCGTGTCCTGAAACGAATTCTTTGAATTGGACATCAATTCCTTTAGTTTTTAACTTTTCAATAAACCTAGTATTATTCTGAAAGATGTGTTCCTCATAACTTCCGGCTCCCATGTAGAATTTTGGATAATTTTGAAATCGAAATTCAAATGGTCTAATAAACTCAGATATATAATCTGCCGTTGAAAACGCAATTATTTCTTCAAAGTATTCTGGATGATTTATCCCTGAATACATACAAAAAGCAGCACCATTAGAAAAACCATACATATATCTTTTCCCATTCCAATTATTTAATTCATTTTCAATTTTGGGAATTACTTCTTTGAAAAAGAATTTCTCATGCTTTCCAAAAAAATTATTTTCAATTCCATTGTTAACATATTCCTGATACCTGTTTTCATTACTCGAATGAACTCCTACCAAAATCAAGGGAACTATCTTTTTCTTAGTAATTAATTCATCCACATATTCAGCATACGAATTTACTACAGAACCATCGGTTAAATAGATAATTGGTGTTTTATCTGAAATATACGCTGGATAGTAAATAGTTAATTTTCTTATTTCATTTAAATAGTTACTATTTATTGGTATAGACTTTATTTCTCCTTTTAGATTTTTTGCTTTCGAAAATAATACCATGCGCTTTTTTCCAATCCATCTGAAATGCCTTTCCTCGTTATTTGGTTGATAACTTATCTCAACCTTTTTTCCGGTACTATCTTTTTGATGAACGATTATTTCGTAGCTAAAAATTCCGTTCTCTAAATCTGGAATTTCTATTTCTCCTTCAAAAACCCCAGTTTTGGTTTGCTTTAAAATTTTGTTTAAGCCTTCAAACATCTTAAACTCAACAACATCCCCTTTTCCTCTATATTCTATTTTTAGGATATCTCCTTTGCTTACTAATTCGTGCCCTGATATTTCTTCATGTTTATTATTACATGAAACCAACAGGGTTATTATCGTAAGCGTAATTAGAATTATTCTCTTCATTTATTAACTGCGATAAGTAAACTCAAAAAATTACAATCCGCTACTTTATATGGCAGTTTTACATTTGGAGCACTACCCCGCTCATTATTAACTCCGCTAATATACGAACCAAAATTCAGGATAAGAAGCTTTCGCAAATCAGGAAATTTGCGGAGGATTCGTGTACATACGTATGTAACGGATTGGAAATCCGCACGGGCAACTTTTGAGATAGATAGGGTGTGGACAGCCGTAATGCGTTTTCCCGTTCTGAAAATGATCCTTTAGCGCCCATATTTTCTAACCGACTGGAAATGAGGCTTTAGTAGATGAATTTGTTGAGATGGGCATACCACCAACCGACATCGTTCTTGGCTTTCAGCAGCCTTCTGCCCGTCCTTTTACGGGACTGGTACAATTGCATATAAGCCATTCAATGACATAACTGGTAGAATGATCGAACAGACTACTTAAAATCAATAACATAGATGATTTGGCATGAATACAGTTAAAATTCTAGTTTTACAAATTTCTCTTTTACATACCATTCTGGGAGTCCCTCATATTGTGAAATAGGAGTATCTATCCTGAATCCATTTCGCCCATATTTAATCCTATGTTTTATTTCTTGAACCTGTTCACCAACAGTAGGCAAACCAATGGCATTTCTATTTTTGTTGACCAAAGTCTCAAGCGAGTCACTCATATAGTATTTATAATAATTACCATCGTCCCACTTGATGACTGGTGAAGGGTAGTATTCTCCAGGGCTTAGAAGGTTCATGTACGTTGCATATATGTATGGATCAATTTCGCTTTTTTCTAAAGCCATGTCAATGATATCCTTCAATCCCTTGTATTTCCTTCCGGCAAAATGCCACAAAATAGTATTATAGGGAGGAGGCTCAATTCCTTTTTTGTTCGCAGTACAGGCAATACCTATTTTAGTTTCAGACGGAAATCCGTACTTTTTCACTAAATCAGTAAATTTGGCAAAATTTATACTATCAGTTTTAGCCATTACTGAAGAATCCCTCTCAAATCTTACATCTTGATCGGCATTATGCATAAAGTCAATTTCATATCGATAATGGTCCAAATGTATTTTTTCAGCATTTTTCGATAACTTCATTATTTCATCCCAAAGATCAGTTGCGTTTTTTAGAAAAAAGAACTCCTCCAATAATTCCTTACATAACCCCATAATGGCTAATTTTTTTAGGCAAAAAACTGCCAGCCTTTTGTTTTTCGTAATAGTGGCAACTTTTAATGCATTGAAAAAATCGTCAGAAAAACCCGGATGGTTTGTTTCGAATGCTTTGTTATAACATCGGGAAGCTTTTTTGTAATCACTGTTAATAATGTGTATCTCTGCTAAATTTACAAAATGGAAATAACTTTTGGAATCCCTGTGAGTGATTGTATTGGAATTCAGAGCAGTTAATAAAAATAGCACAATTGTCAATCTATAAATTAAGACCATATCTATATATTGTTTGAACGAAAACTATAATAAACTGATAACCAAATAAAATACCGATATTTAATTTATCATTTATATATCGGTTAATCAACTGTCTCGGGGCAAGCTGGTCTAACCCCCTACTAATCGGACTTTATTACAGACAGGTTAACGAAAGAGGTTCAATACAACGTATCTTTGCAAAGATACGAAACAACCGACTGCGATCTTTATGCCGCAGATTGAGCATTCAGTACGGGCTTATTCTGGTTTTGCCGTGGCCTAATTTTTCCATTCGGTAGTCCCTCCACTTCCCAGTAGAGTTTCCAACT
>CAZJYF010000230.1:0-6444 GCA_964549665.1 uncultured Saprospiraceae bacterium | reverse complement strand
TGATGACGAAAGACTCCCGTGTACCCCTCATTTCAGCCACCGGTAGTACCCGGATGGGCAAAATTGTTGGGCAAACCGTTGCTACCCGCTTGGGCCGCACCCTACTAGAATTAGGGGGCAACAACGCCATCATCGTCACGCCAAAAGCTGACCTCAAGCTCGTATTGACGGGTGCTGTTTTCGGGGCCGTGGGAACTTGCGGGCAACGCTGCACCACTACCCGCCGATTGATTGTTCACACCGACGTCTATGAAGAAGTTCGGAAAAAATTAGTGCATGCCTACCGGCAATTGCGAATCGGTAATCCCTTGGACGAAAACAATCATGTCGGGCCGCTTATTGACCGGGATGCGGTTAACAATTATTTGAATGCCATTGAGAAAATCAATGAAGAAGGGGGCAAATTCGCTGTCGAAGGAGGCATTTTGCAAGGCCCTAATTTTGAAAGCGGGTGTTATGTAAAGCCCTGCATCGCCGAGGTGAAAAGCGATTTTGAAATTGTAAAACGCGAAACCTTTGCGCCTATCCTTTACCTGGTCAAATACGAAAGCTTGGAAGAAGCCATTGCCATTCAAAACGACGTCCCACAAGGACTTTCCTCCGCCATCATGACGACCGACCTGATGGAAGCGGAAAGGTTTCTCTCTTCAGGAGGTTCCGATTGCGGCATTGCAAATGTGAATATCGGAACAAGCGGGGCAGAAATCGGGGGTGCCTTCGGTGGCGAAAAAGAAACGGGTGGCGGCCGGGAAAGTGGCTCGGATGCGTGGAAAGCCTACATGCGCCGCCAGACCAATACCATCAATTTCAGCAGGGAATTACCCCTCGCGCAAGGGATTAAATTTGATTTGTAATAGGAAGGGGGTTCAAGGTTACTTTTTACAAGTTCAACAATCCTTATTTCAGAACCAACACGTCTCCCGATTTAATTTTGGTAGTTCCATTGACAAATTCAATTTCTGCCATATAAATAAAGACATCCGAATCCACCTCTTTATTGTGAAATTTGCCGTTCCATCCGAAGGTCTCATCGTTGGGTGGAAAATTTAGCGCTTCGAAAACGAGGGCACCCCAGCGGTTGAAAACCCGGAAGGCTTTTATCTGTACCACTTTGTCGTCCGATTGAATGAAAAAGATGTCGTTGATTCCATCCCGGTTAGGAGAAAACACGTTTGGGATGAACACATTGTCGCAATTTTCCATTTCGACAGAAATAACTTCGGTGACCCTACCACAAGGCGTGGTGACTTCCACATCGTAAATTCCAGCTTGGGTTACTTCAAATTCGGCATCGGTGGAACCATCCTGCCACCGGTATTCCGAACCGGGAAAAGAAGCGTTCAAAAGAATCGAACTGCCTTCACAAAGCAGGGTGTCGGGACCTAAATCTATCGTTGGCGCGGAAGTAAATCCAACCTGAATACCCGCGGAAGCAACGCATTCCGCGTTGACCAAAGTAACGGAATAAAAACCAGCCTCAGTGACCTCGATTATGGATTCGGTTGAACCATTTGACCATAGGTATTCGAAATTGGGATTGGTAACATCCAAAACCAAGGCTTCGCCAACACAAAGACTCGTATCGCCATCACCCAAGTTCAATTCCACTTTATCGCCTTGGACAAACACCGTCACATCATCCGAAAATATGCGATCGCAATCATCGGAAATTTTAATGGTGTAAGTGATTGTGCTATCGGGTGCCGCCACCGTCCTTGCGGTAGTCGTACTGCTCAAACCTTCGGGTGGTGACCAAAAATAAAACGTGCCTGATATGGGCGCAACCAAATCCACCTCTCCACCCGGACATATCGAAACATCTTCCAAAGTATTGAGTTCATAACCTTTTCCGATGCATATTTCCTGCCGGTTCACGGCAATACTCGTCCCGGAAGCAAATCCCCAAAAGACTTCCGGATTGCCGCCAAAGATGCTATCGATAACATCACCTGTAAAAGAGGTTCTAAATTCGCAATCCCAAAACACTTCTATTCGCTTGAAAGAAGGCAACCAAAGGATGCGAAAATCGTGGAAAAGACAATCTTCGATATCGGAATTGGAGGCGCTGGCCTGTACCGGCCCGGCAAGATTCTCGGGGCTATTGTGGTCGAGTTTTCCATTTTTTAAAATGGCGATGTGGTCAAAGACGGGGTCTCCATTTTCATGATTTTGGTAGGTGTCGATTTCGACCATCAAAGTGGGGTTGAGGTTTTCAATTCCCAATTGCCCGAGGAAATAATTTCCCGCCGAAATCCCAATCGGTTGAAAAGCGAAAACGATGCCGTCGCCACCGCTGTCATTGCATCCCAACATGACTTGAACCGTAGTGTCGAAGGGCTGAAAAAGGTTTATTTTATTGACGTTCCAAATGGTGCTGGCCTGATTGGGAACTTCATCGGTTAGTTGGAAACAAAAGTCGTCCAATTGTATGGCATCGGCATTTACCTGAATTTGGGCAAGACCCAGCCCAGGTGGAATTAACCCAATCAAATGCAGCAGTACGCGAATTTGGATGGAAAACTTTTTCATAAATAGCCCATTCGGCATTTTGTCCTTAAAATTAAGGGAAAGTTTCCCTTACCGAATGACTTTTCAAAAGTACTCCAAACTGTGTTGGTTGGAAGACAATCTAAAAAAGGAAAAGCGTTTATGAAAATTGGATTTGGCAACCGCGAAAACTCAAAAATGGTGAGGACGAAAAAGGTGAAAAGAAATTGTTGGCGTCTGGAATGAATTTGGGGATGCTTGCCTATTATTTGGAGGAAAAGGAGGCAATAGCCGTGGCTTAGGTAAGTTCAAAAGGAGTATCGGAACGCCGTACTTCACCATGAAAACAGTTTCTTCCTATGTTGAGAAAAAGACGAAATCAGGAAGATATTTAGATAATTAATAGCCCGATAATCATTGTTTTTACCAGATTTTAGACAAAAGGCTTTTGAATAATTTTTGATAAATGACACTAAATGCCTTTTGATTACTTATTTGTTGGCAAATTGTTTAATTTTTTCAAAAAGCAAGTTTTCATCGCCACCTCTGTATTTCTTTTTGTGGAAAACGATACGACCTTCCTTGTCCAAAATAAAAGTTTGCGGCAATCCATTCAATTCACCGGGCATGACATAACGAAATTCCCGGTTGACGTCATGGTAGGCTTCAAAAGACCAATTGCTTTGTTTAACACGCTCGACAAAGTGCCCGTAATTTTTTTGAAAATCCGTCGAAATGGCGTAAAAGTTAAAGTTCGCTTCCTTTTTCCAGCCGTCGAATTTTTCAGAAATAGCTTTCATTTCATATCGGCAAGGAACGCAGGTTGTCAGCCAAAACAGTAAAACCGTTGGCTTCCCGTCTGACTTTAAAATATCAGCAGAATTGACAATTTTACCTGCTGCTGTTTTCAACTCTATGTCGAAAGGATACTCCTTCTTAATTTCCTGAGCAGGTCTCGATGTATCTATCGCATAATTAATTTTCCGTTTGGAGCCTTGCCGGATGGCAGGGGTTGAAACGCTTTGGCGTAAGGGCTGGCTTTTCTGAACAACTTTTTCTTTTTCAGGAACTTTCGAAGGCTCCTCCTGACTAGAAGCGCAGGCTGTAAGTGAAAGAATAAGGGAAATCAATAAAATTTTGTAAATGTTGGTAATCATATTAATGGAGATTTAAATAATTCAAAAATACAATTTTTCCACTCCTAATTTTGGGCCTCATCCTTTCCCTCTCTCGCATTTTTGTACAATTTTGCTGCCAGGTAAAGGAAGAACCCAAAAGCTATCATCCCAAAGAAAGCATACAAAAAATCCATTCCATTTTTTAAAACGGCAAGTAGGACGATGGAAAGCAAAAACAAGGTCGGCACTTCATTGAGCAGTCTGAATTGAAATGAATTGAACGATTTTTTATCCATTCCAAGTGCTTTTATGATCCTTTGACAATAAAAGTGATAGCCCGTCAACAAGGCAAGCAAACCCAATTTGATTTGCATCCATTGACTGACGAGCAACCAATCCCACCCGTGAATGTACAACATGCTAAAGCCGAAAATCCATGTTAGCATCATCGCCGGCGTACAGATGATCTTGTAAACCCGCCTTTCCATCAACTTGAACTGTTTGACGAGTATCGCTCCTTCCGGCTGGCGTTGGGCAAGTGCTTCACGGTGATAGACAAATATCCGAACGAGATAAAACAATCCGGCGAACCATGCGACGAAACTAAAAATATGGAACGCTTTGAAATAAAGGATGGTGTTCATTGGTGTACATTATTTTATTTTCATTCAACAAAAGGGTAGCGAACTTCCGTCAAAAACAGACCTTGGGGAGGCACACTCCAACTTTTTGACAGCCTACGTTGTGTATCCAAAGCTAGCTTAACTTCCTCAAGGGAAAGTTTTCCCAAGCCGACATTCAGGCACATCCCAACAATTAATCGAACCATACCCCGGAGAAAACGATTGGCGGAAATGTAATAAATCATCTGCTCCTTTTCCCGGTCAAAAATCCATTCGGACCTGTCCAGTCGGCATGCCATGGTTTTTACATCTGACCGCGTTTTGCAAAACGGATAAAATTCAGGGTATTGAAGCAAAAGACTTGCTGCTTCGTGCATTTTTTGTATTTCCAACTTTCGAGAGAAAGAAAAGCAGAAAATCGTTTCCATTTCAAACGGATTCTTAATGAAACAGAGTTGATATTCATAGCTGCGGAGGAAGGCATCATAGCGGGCGTGGGCGTCCTTTGCCACTTCGAAAATCCTCTTTATAGCGATATCTTGAGGTAGGAATTTATTCAGCCGACGCACAAATGATTCGGGGAAGAAGCCCGCCCCTTCGGAGAAAAAATCGAAATGCAGAAAAAACTGCCGCGCATGAACCCCAGCGTCCGTTCTTCCACAGCCGGTGACTTCAATAGAGGTTTGTAAAATAGTGGAAAGAGCCAGTTCGACGGTTTCCTGCAGGCTAGGCTGTCCGGGTTGCTTTTGCCAGCCGATGTAACGAGATCCGTTGTAAGCTAGTTCGCAAAAATATCTCATGCGGGCAGGTCTTTTTGCAACAAAGGGGATGCTTCACAAGTCGTTTTGGCGCAAAATTCAAAATATTTTTTTGCAATAAATCGACTTAACACGTTGCCTTAGTTCAATTAAAATCTGAAATGAAAATGCACTTGCAAAGTTCACTTGCAAGTGCATTTACTTTAAAAATTAACTTCGAATCAATTACTATCCAATCACGGCATTATCCTTAGCCATAGTCTTTGCGTACATCAAAGCTGCTCCTGCAAGAGCTACATTTTTGAGGATGTTGCCCATTTGCATTGGGTCGTCGGCCATCATCGGTAAGTGAACAGCCAAGGCAAAAATGATAAGCATGACGGCTAGTAAAACACACGCAAGTTTGTCCATTTTGCCAATAAGCATACTGACTGCTGCGAGCAGCAAACCTGCACCAGTAACATACACCATTGGCGCCCCACCGGGGGCCATCCCTGACATTTCATCCGCGCCGGAAAAATGCATGATGCCAAAAACAGCGAAAGGAAGTGCAAAGAGGTACTTGCCTAGATTGAGAATTGCATTCATAATTTAAATTTTTAAGTTGGTTAATAAAAAAACGTTTTGAAATTGCCTGAAAAAGCAACCAAAGCAGCGCTGAATTTAAATTTTAAATTTTAAACACGGAAATTAAAAAGAATCTTTTTTTTAATATCTTCCATTTTGTCGGCTTTAAATTTCAAAAATATCCGTTTTTCAAAATGAAATTTTTTTGTTAAGAGGCTGAAAAACAAATTTGAGTTCGCCTTAATTTCAAATCACATCAATTTTTCCGCTGGGGAACAAAAGGGTGCCGAAGCATTTTTTTTCCGGGAAAATGCTATCGTCAAGAACGTTCTAAATATTGTTGATAATCACCCCATTATAAGTGGCTTTTTCTTTTTTCGGTGTCAATTCGTTTCCTTCGGGAAGAAATTGGTCGGAAGAAATTTGATTTTCCCAGGTGAACTTATTTTTTCGATTGAAATATTTTTTGAATTTAAGGGGCGTGGTGCCCTTATTTTTTCTAAAAAGTCGATTAAAATTAGCGGTGTTGTTGAATCCCGATTGATAGGAAACCTTCCCAATCGAAAAGTTGGTCTCCAGCAATAGTTTGCAAGCAAACCCCAACCTCAAATCAATGATGAATTGGGTAAAATTTTTATTGGTGCATTTTTTAAGGAAATGCCCAAAAGCGGAAGTGCTCATGTTCAATTCGCAGGCCAGGTCCGAAACTCTCAATCGATGATTTGTAAAATTATCCAAAATGTATTTATAAACCTTGTTAATTCTTCCTCCTGTCTGGTATCCCGAATCGGCGATAAACGCTTTACTAGCGAGACATTTTTGCTCATCAGAAGAGGAAAGTACGTTCAGAATCTGTAGAAATTCGATTACCGCTTTCACCCCTTTTTCTTT
>CAZJYF010000229.1:0-6453 GCA_964549665.1 uncultured Saprospiraceae bacterium | reverse complement strand
CCTACCACTTCCCATCGTCCATCCAGTGACTCTCGTACCCTACACTCTGCGCCCGCGCCTTTATTACGACCCCATCCATACCACCGCCAGCACCCAATCTTGTTCGAGTTGCCACATTCAAAAATTTGGGTTTTCGGATGGGAAAGCCCTCAGCACCGGTGTTACGGGGAAACGGGGGCGCAGGAGCGCTATGGCTTTGATCAATGTCGGTTATCTGAGTAATGGGTTGTTTTGGGATGGGCGAGTTTCGTCTTTGGAAGAACAGGTGTTGCAGCCCGTTACGAATCCACTTGAAATGAACGAAAACTGGGACCGGGTAGAGGAAAAATTGAGGCGGCATGCGGTCTATCCCCGAATGTTTCGCGAAGCCTTTCCCATTGAAACCACCAGCGAAATAACTCGAGAATTGGTGGCCAAAGCGATTGCCCAATTTGAACGAACGCTCGTCAGCGCCAATTCCAGATACGACCGAGCTGTCAGCTCGAATAACGGCGGTTTTAAACTGACGAAGAAAGAACTGGACGGCTATTTTTTGTTTTTCCTCGATATTGTAAGCAATCATCCGGGTTGTCACCATTGCCACAATTCCAGAACATTTGGGATGAATGAATATTTTAATAATGGATTGGAAAAAGTGGAAACTCTGAACGATTTTCCCGACAAGGGACGTGGGGAAGTGACCGGAAATATCAGAGATAACGGAAAATTCAGAGCGCCTACTTTGCGAAATATTGAATTGACGGCTCCTTATATGCATGACGGGCGGTTCAAAACCTTGGACGAAGTCTTAGACCATTACATTTCCGGCGGTCATTATGCCCAAAACCGGGATGCCAACGTTTCCGGTTTCAAATTGAAGCCCCGGGAAAGAGAATCGCTGCTTGCCTTTTTGAAAGCCTTGACGGATACCTCTTTTGTCAATAATCCCGCCTTTAGCTCTCCTTTTGTCAAGCCGTAAATGAAATACTTTTGCGTTTTTTGGAATAAAATCCCAACGAAAACCACAAAATCGGCAGTAAGAATGGGTTTTCGCCAATTAAAAGAGATAAATTTTTTTTACACATTAAAAATAATTGCCTCACAATGAGCGATTCGAAAAATTTATGGGGTGATAAATTTTCTATTTTTCAGAAACTAATACTTTGGTTTTTTAATCATTATAAGTAATAAAATATTACAATGTATTTTTTTTGTCTTTGCATGAAAGAGCTAATTTTTTGATTATTGTAGTATGAAATGAATCAAAAAAGCCGGTTTGAAGGATTCGGCTTTCAAAGAATTTGGATATGTTCATGGGATTATAATTTATCAATAGTAAGATGTCCCGGTTTATGCGGGACTCTTACTATTCATCTTTTTTGCTTTGAGTCGATGGGGGTTCCGGTAGGGAGGCAAGCGAAATAGTTTATTGAAATTGCGTTTTTTTGCTAATTGCACAATGCTAGTTAGCAATTCAAGTTGTATATGTTCATGGGATTATAATTTGTTAATAGTAGGTCGTGTCACAACTTTTGTGATGCGGCTTGCTATTTTTTTTGTCATTGGTTTACCATCTGCTCCAAACCTACCAACCTACCAACTCCAATATCTCCAATCCAAACCCAATCATTCCCACTCTTCGTTTTGGATTATTCGAAATCAGCCTGATTTTTTCGATGCCAAGGTCCCGAATGATTTGCGCACCGGTTCCATAATCCCGTTGGTCCATTTCAGTAGGTCGGTCTTTGGCGGAAAGTTCTTTTCCTTCCAGTTCCCTTTTTAAGGTTTTCAATTGGGATAAAACGGAGTCCCCTTTTTCTTTATGTCGCATAAATATTAAAGCCCCTTTGCCTTCGTTGGCAATCATTTCGAGGAATTTTTCGTTCTTCGACCTGAATTTATCGAACAAGGTTCCCAGCAAATTCCTGCCTTCAGAATTAGAAAACACCCGCACCAAGACCGGTTCGTCGGGCAGCCAGGAACCCTTTTTTACGGCGAGGTGGGTATCCCCTGTGGTGATTTGGGTGTAAGCGATCAATTCGAAATCTCCGAATTTCGTCTTTACAGGTACATTGATTTCCCTTTTTATCAGGCGTTCGGTTCGCATGCGGTAGGCGACGAGGTCTTTGATGGTGATAATTTTCAAATCGTGCTGTTGTGCGATTCGGAATAATTGAGGCAGGCGCGCCATCGTGCCATCTTCGTTGAGAATTTCGACCAAGACACCTGCGGGGGCAAAACCGGCTAATTTTGCCAAATCAATAGCAGCTTCGGTATGTCCCGTGCGCCGAAGAACCCCTCCCGTTTTTGCCCTCAGCGGGAAAATATGGCCGGGTTTGGCAAAATCAGAAGCCTTGGCTTTGGGGTTCACCAATGCCCGGACGCAGGTCGCCCGGTCGTAGGCAGATATTCCGGTGGTGCAGCCATTGCCTATCAGGTCGATGGATACGGTGAAAGCCGTTTCATGCAGGGCAGTATTATCCGAAACCATCAAGTTAAGTCCCAATTCATCCGCTCTTTTTTCTTCGAGGGGCGCACAAATTAAACCCCTTCCGTGCATCGCCATGAAATTGATAATTTCCGGTGTTACTTGCGCCGCCGCGCAGATAAAGTCGCCTTCATTTTCGCGGTCTTCGTCATCAACCACGATAATGATTTTGCCAGCTTTAATGTCGGCGATAGCTTCTTCGATGGTGTTCAATTGGATTCCGTTTTCCATGGAAATGGTATTTGAAGCAGAGGGCAGGGTGGAAAATTCAGTCATATTTTTTGGCAAAGTTCATAAAAGGCGTAAGAAGTTGAAACTTTTTAAATTTAAAATGGAAAAGATAAAATTATAAATTTTAAAACTTACGGTGTCAAAGCACTCATTTTAAATTAAAAAGTGTCAACTGGGTACAGCCTGAAAAAGTGCAACTTTTTTTGACACCTCTTACTCAGTGGCTCATAAAAATTCGTTTTAATATCGTAAAAAAAGGTGCGTCTTGTGTCTGAAAGATTATAAAAACGGCAAAGTTACAATTTGCGATTTATCAATTGGTTCAATCGCTTCCCAAAAATTTTCCAGCTATAATTTTTTCGGACAAAAGCCAAACCGTTTTTTCGAATTTTGGTTCTCAAATCCTTCGATTGTTTCAAAAGAACCATTTTTTCGGCAAATTCTTCGGCCGACCCCGCAATTAAAATGGACTCTCCCGGCACCGCCTGAATGGCATTATTGACCTGCTGCGTCGTCAGGCAGGGAATGCCCATCGCCATGGCTTCGAGGATTTTATTTTGCAAGCCACTTCCCAAAAAGATAGGGGCGACAAAGATATCCGCAGCCGCATAAGCCGTCCGGATATCTTCCACCCAACCAGAAACGTGAACGGTTTTATTTGCCAAGTGCTTAATCTCTGAAGCCGGTCGTACTCCGGCAATCAGCACCTTCAATTCCGGATATCTACGCAAAGCTAGTGGAAGTATTTCTTTTACCAGGAATTTCACGGCTTCGACATTTGGGCGATAGCCCATGTTCCCGACAAAACCAAAATCGTATTGTTTTTCAACAGAATCGAGGGGATGGAAAAAATCCAAATCCACCCCGTTCGGAATCACTTTGATTTGGTCGCTTCCGCTAAAATTAAAATGTGCCTTGTCTTGCTCTGAGATAATGGTATGATGGTCAAAATCATCAAAAACGGCGGCCTCGAAATCGGCGATTTTTTGGGCTTCTTTTTCCAGAAGTTTGTTCAACGGAAAGCTGGCGTGTTTCGCCCAACGACGGGAAATTACCGAAAAAGCATCCATATAGTCGAGGGTCTTTGGATAGTCCAAATCCCGCACATATTCAGCCGTTCGGATAAGCTGGCAATAGAGGTGGTCCGGCTTTTCCCTGTCGATGATTTTGTCAATTTTTTTTTTCAATTTGGCATCAAAAAAATAGCCCACTTGCATGGGCATGGGGTTGGTCAAACTTTTCAGCACGTTTTTAAAAATGAGCCATTTACTTCGGCGAAGAAGGTAAATTTTTGAACAATACTGCTCCAGCACTTCAAAATCTTCCCGCCTGACGGCTTCCTCCGTCAAGGCGCATAGTACCAAGTCGTTGCGGAGGGAAAGCTCCCGGATTTGGCGGAAAATGCGCAGCTTGTCGCCTTTCTCGAGGGGGTAGGGAAATCTAGAAGTGAGGATAAATAATTTCAATATCAAAGTTTTGTGTTACCGATTAGCTTTTTGTATTTTTCAACCAGTTCCCGTCCAATTTTTCGCATGTCAAAATGGTCTTGAATCAATTGGCGGGCATGGTGGCCAATTTTTTCCAATTGGGTTTGATTTTCAAAACAAAAATCCAGCTGTTGCCCGAAAGCCTCGGCTGTGTCGGCGACCAGTATTTGTTCTCCATCCATCGCATTTATTCCTTCCATCCCAAGCGAAGTCGTCACCACCACGCTGCCCAAAGCCATTCCTTCGAGGATTTTCACCCGGATGCCGCTGCCGGAAAACAAGGGGACGATTAGCAACGGATGGGCTTTTAGAAAATCCACTGCGCTTTCTACTTCTCCGTGAAAATACACATTTTCCGTGGCTTTATTTTTCAACCATTCCGGCGCCCTCCTTCCGGCAATATGAAAGGTCAGTTGGGGATGCCTGTCTTGGACTTCCGGCCACACTTTTTCCATAAACCATTGCACCCCTTCTTGATTGGGCATCCAATCGAGCGAACCGATGAAGGCGATGGAAAGGGGTTTGGAAAAACGCCTCCAATCGGGCTGATACGCTTCGGTATTGATTCCGACAGGGGTGACGGTTGCTGCTTTCCGGTAACCCATTTTTCCAAAAATTCCCAAATCGCGCTCCGTGATTGCCACCAAAATGTCGTAGTCCTTGAGAAGCTCAATTTCCTGTTTTTTCAATTTCCGGGACAAATATTGGAGGTAGCGTTTTTTTAAAAAAGATGTTGAATTTATCGCGACACGCTCCCAAATTTCGTGCTCCACATTGTGGGCCCGCATGGCGACAAGGGCATCCGAACACTCGCGAATTATTGGTACATAGGACGCTAAATAAACCGACTCTAATTGAATCACATCAAAGGTTGTCTCATTTAACAATCGCTTCAATTCCCGGCTGAAATCCGCCGAATTAAAGCGAGAAAGAATATACGATTCGGTCGAAAAAAGATTCAAAAGTGCCCCCAGGACAGTAATGCGGTTATCGATATCCACGGTGTTCACAGCTTGGTAGTTGCCGTAATTTTCGGGTAAGTTTGCAGGGTCAAAATAGTGTTTGCTGGTGTTCATGGAGAGTAGTGTCACTTCGCAACCGGCTTCCTTCATGGCACAGCTTAGGTTGGTTACTGCAATAGAGTAGCCATCGTTAAGAGGGTAAGGAAATTGCTTGCAAAGTTGAAGAATTTTCATGCCAACGGGTCTAAAAAAGGTTGTCGATTTTTAGAAAATAAACATAAAATTTGCCTCAATTAATGATTAAAATGGACCCTCTTCCGATACAATTTGCTCTTCATTAGGCGACCAGGGAGGCGACACGATACACAAAAACCGCAATTCTGTATCACCAATATTTTCGATATGTTGGAGGGCATCAGCGGGAACGAAGATGGTATCGTCTTTGGTCACTTTCCGCTGCTTGCCATTAACATGTATTCGTCCGTAGCCCTGAAGGATGTAATAAACTTCGTGGCTTTTGACCAATTTGTGTGGCAGAGAAGATTTTCCAGCATCCAATTTTGCGAAGGCGAGGCTGTAAGGCAGGGAAAATGGGTCATTTTCCGGGTGGAGGATTTCCCGCAACAGGGTGTTGTCGCCGGCAACGAATTGACGAAACTTGGAAAGTGTTTTTACTGTCATCTTACTTTGGTTGAATGCTATAATGCTTCAATCCTTCCGCTGGCCGTTGGATTTCATTTTCAACTCAAATTTTCCTTGCCCAAAATCAAATTTCAACTGATTGCGAAACTCCAGCCAGTTGATGATTTCCTCCCCTAGAAAGTCTTGTCGCCAGGTGTTTTTCAGCGATTCGTCAAAGTAGTCCTTATCTGCTTTTAATTTTTTCAAGATGTTGCGGGGCAAGACCAGGTCGGCTGAAACACCGTGTTCGAGGCATTTGTATCGAACCATCAGATGTAGCATTTCTATCATCAAATCCTGCTTGGGGTGGTCGCTATTGTCCTTTGGAATGAGGGCGAGGAGTTCCATTTCTTCTATGGAAGGAGGCTGTTCGAACATGCCGATGAAGGTGTCGCCGTAGCGGTTTACCATTTTTTCGGGCAACCGGCGGTTGTGTTGTAGGGCATCTTTGCCGGAAGGGACGCAGCGGATTATCGGGCTGATGTATTTGCCCGGCAAGACCATTTCTTTGGAGTAATTTTTCCGCCGTGCTTCCTCCGTTCGCCAGGCAAAAAGGCGGATGAGGAATACCTGCTCGCGGGGCGTTAAACTTTTTATGAGGTTGCTTCCGAGGGCTTCTTTGTAT
>CAZJYF010000228.1:0-6454 GCA_964549665.1 uncultured Saprospiraceae bacterium | reverse complement strand
GGGTTTCATTCGTACAGGAAAAGGTTATTATTTCACAACATCCAACTTTGACTCAACAATATTTTTTCAAGACTTAACTCTGAAAAAATGTTTTTTCAATGCCTATTAGTATTTTTAAAAATTTTGATCTTCATTTTTTTATTAAATTGCACATAGTGTTTCTAAATGGTATCAAACATAAACGGATAGTGTTTTCGAAATTTTTTAACAGTCCTTTCATAAATACTCAAAAGTATTTTGAGTCAAACCAAAATTATGTTAAGGTGCTTTGCTTTTTTCTATTTTTTCTCATTCCTTTTCAATACCTCCTTTGCCCAACATTTTCAGTTCAAAACCTACCAATTAGAGGGAGGGCATTCCAGAGGTTTAATTAAAGGGGTCATAGCTGACGAGATTGGATTTATTTGGAGTGCTACGGATGAAGGCTTAATCCGCTATGACGGTAGCCATTCCATCTTTTTTAAAGATGAGTTGCCGGGAGGATTTGCCAAAGCTCTTTGCTCAAGGACAAACGGACAACTTTTGGTTTTACACGATTTCGGACTCACTGAAATAATTAGCAAAGCCGATACCACCTATTTCAAGAAAATACTTTCCGCAGGAAAAACTGATACCGATGAGGAGCTATTTTACCCAAAAACCATTTTTGAAGATATTCACGAAAACATCTGGATTGGCGAGAATCAAACCATTGTCCGCTTCGCTAGTGAAAAAATTAAAAAATATCGCTTGAATTGCAATCCACTTTTGGGATTGCGATTTAAGAGTTTTTCCTTTGCTGAAGATGACTTTGGGAAATTGTGGGTAATTTCCAATAGTGGTAATTTCTATTCCTTTAAACCACAGGAGGACGTTTTTGTGGAAATCCCGTTAGGCATCCACCTCGAAAACGTCAATAGCCTTACCAAAATCGGGACGGACCTGTTTTGGATTGGAACCAAAAATGGTTTGTTCGAACTAAAAATAACTGCTCATACGAAAATAGTTTATTGCAAACCGATACACGCAGGACCGGTAAATATTTCGTGTGGAATTCTCGTCAACAACTCGGATTATTTTGTTGGCACTTTTAATAATGGTTTGTTTAGTGCAGAAATCGACAATCCGACTATTGAATTCAGAAAAGTTGAAAAGGTTCCATTTGTTGACATTCTAGGACTCTTTTACGACGAAAACAATGGATTATGTGTGAACAGCAGTGAAAACATAACTTTATTAATCCCCTATTTTTTTAAGACCTTAAATCTGAATGAACAAAATATAGTAGAGTCGGTAAGTCTTCGGCCCGATGGTAGTTTATTAGTTGGCAGTAGCAATAAGGCTTTTGTAATAGAAAATGTGGATGACCAATGGCAAACAACACTTTTACCCTTTTTTGACGAGCAATCCCTGATGTCCGCCTTTTGCGAAAACGACCGAATTTGGATAGGGACCCTCGATGGCCAAATATTAAAATTCGACTTAAATCAGCAGAGGCTTTCAAAAATAAAGGACATCCAAGCTGGCGGCTATATTTCTCATATTTTTCAGGATAAAGCTGGCAATACCTGGGCGGCAGGAAATAGCGCCCACGGGTTAATCCGGATTTCTAAAAACGATAAGACACGCTTTTACTATGAAAAAGGATTAGCCTCAGCGAAAGTATTGCTGGAATCCGACTCTTTTGGATTGTATGCTGGTGGAGGGGATGCAGATAGCTATCTGTTCCATTACGACCATAGCTTGGATACATTTTATGACATCAGTGTCCCGTTAAACTTTGAGACCAGAGAAAACTTTCGCGTGGAAGATTTGGTTTTCGACCATGGCGAAAATTTATTATTGGCCACCTCCGATGGTTTGTTAAAATATCATCTGAGCCCAAATATCCGCAAAGAAGATAGGTTAGAGCGCATTGACCTAAAAAAGGTTCCTATCGATGAACCCGCCAAAGCCCTTGCCATTTCAGAAGAAGGAGAGATTTGGGTTTCGACAACGAGTGGACTTCTAAAATACCGGGACCACTCATCCCTTTTATTCGATAAATCTAGCGGTCTTCCCAGCAATAACCTGACCTATCGGGGATTGTTATTCGACGAGAATGATAATCTTTGGGTTGCCACTGCCAAGGGTCTTGCTTTTTATCAGCAAACGACAGCGAATCGCCGAATGACGCCCACTCCCATTTTCCCTTCAATAAAAGTGAATGGCATAAAGGAACTAGCAGAAACAGTGGAACAACGAGAATTTCCCCATAATTCCGTTTTTGAAATTGAATTCCGCTCCCTTTCCTTCCCGACAGACAAGGTTAAGTACCAAAATAGAATCCTGGGAAAAGATACCACTTGGTCATCGCCGAAAATGAATTCCCCCTTGTTTTTGTCTTCCCTTGCACCCGGCAAGTACACTTTCCAGCTTAGAGCCCAACAGCAAGGCGGTTTTCTTTGGAGTAACCCCAACTCTTTTCATTTTACAATTGTAAGACCCTGGTACAAAAAATGGTGGGCTCCGATTCTATTTGTTGTGGCAGTCTTGCCATTTTTATACGCCCTCCTCCGATTGTACAGTTGGAACTTGGTAAAGAAAACCGAAAAGCTGGAATCCATTATAGAAGAGCGCACGAAAGAAATAAACCGTCAAAAAAATGAAATTATTGAGCAGAAAAATAAAATTATTGAACAAAACGAGAAAGTTCGCCGGCTAACGGAAAAGCAATTCCAAGCACAAATCGAATTTAAAAACAAAGAATTAACCACTCATACGTTGAATCAAATACAGAAAAATGAAGCGCTGAAAGAATTAAGAGTTAAAATAATAGAGGCAATTCGCCAAACCAAAAGAAAAACAGAGTCCAAAGTCGAACTTAGAAATTTTCTCAGCCTGATTGATTACAGTTTCCGTAAGGATGAAGAATGGGATAAATTCAAATTGTACTTCGAAGATGTTCATGTCGGTTTTTTTGAAAACTTAGTTTCCGCCCACCCTAATTTCACTCCTCATGATTTGCGTCATTGCGCTTTGATAAAATTAAATCTAACCATCCTGGAAACCGCTACCATTTTAGGAATCTCTCCCAAGAGCGTGAAAACCCACCGCTTTAGGCTTCGCAAAAAGATGGGTCTGCCTTCGCAAGCCAGTTTGATAGATTATATTATGCAGCTCTGAATCTTGGAATATCCCAGCAGTAAAAACACTTATTTTTTTTCCATAAAGCATTTATATTCAGTTATTTATTGCGTTTTGTCGACTATTTGTCAACGAGGAAAGTTTGAAATTCATTCGACTAAATTTTATGTTTGATGAAAGATTATAATTGCCAATTTCACGACTTTTTTAAATTCACCCTGGCTTAGCGGAAAAACAGTCTTACATCAAGATTTTCCTTTAATCACAAATTGTATGAAACGAAACATTTACTACCTTTCAAAATGCATGCTCATCCTAACTTTTGCTGCGCTGTGCAATATGGTATTTGCACAACGAAACATCACCGGCACAATTACCGATGAGCAAACCGCCGAACCATTAATCGGTGCGAATATTTTCATCACGGGAACCAATGCCGGGACCGTTACAGATTTGGATGGGAACTACTCCCTGCAAGTACCCGAAGGCGGCACGGAATTAATAATTTCCTTCACCGGCTATGCGGACAAAATCATAGACCTAAGCTCCCAGCCTTCCAATGTTATAAACCTAAGTTTAAGGTCTGGAAAGCTACTCGACGAAGTGGTTGTCATTGGATATGGAACGGTAAAAAAGGAAGATGCCACGGGCTCCATTCAGACCATCAGTACCAAAGATTTCAACAAAGGTTCCATCACCTCTCCGCAGGAATTATTGTCCGGGAAAATTGCCGGCGTTCAGATTACTACCGGCGGAGACCCCGGCGGCGGGTCCGTCATTCGGATCCGGGGCGGCTCCTCTCTGAGTGCAACGAACGACCCCTTGATTGTCATTGACGGAGTACCCGTTGACAATGGTGGTATTTCGGGTTCGAGGAACCCGTTAAACGTCATCAACCCCAATGATATAGAAACCTTTACGGTTTTAAAAGACGCTTCGGCCACTGCAATCTACGGATCGAGAGCGTCGAATGGGGTTATTTTAATAACGACCAAAAAAGGGAAATTTGGAAAAAAAATACGCGTAGATTACAATGGCAATATCTCTTTCAGCAACAACATCGATAATTTGGATGTCCTGACGGCTAATGAATTTCGGACTTTGGTCAACGACAGGTTCCCGGAAGGACATCCGGCACGGGGTATTTTGGGCGAGGCCAACACCAATTGGCAAGATGAAATTTATGAAACGGCGGTTGGGCACGACCATAATCTAAGTCTTTCCGGAGGGATCGCCAATACCCTTCCTTATCGCTTATCATTGGGTTATACCGATAAAAAAGGGGTCTTGAAAACCGACCGCTTCCAAAGAAAAACCCTGGCGCTGAACCTTTCGCCTGGATTTTTGAACAACAGCCTGCAGGTTAATTTGAATGTCAAAAGCAGTTTCGCTGACAACCATTTTGCCGATCGCGGAGCGATTGGCAATGCCGTGAGTTTCGACCCTACGCAGCCGATTAGAGTGGGTGATAGCCCATTCGGAGGCTTTTTTACATGGACCGATAATAACGGCAATCCAAATGGTTTGGCCCCGGTAAACCCATTAGCCCTGTTGGAATTAAAAGAAGACAACTCGGATGTGAACCGGTATATCACGAACGCTTCTATCGATTATCGCTTTGGTTTTCTACCCGAATTGAGAGCCAATCTCAATTTAGGCTACGACTACTCTAAGGGACAAGGCACAGTCAATATTCCCGAATTTGCTTCTTTCGCCTTCGATGCAGCTACCGGTGGTGGGGTGAAAAATAATTTCAAGCAGGTGAAAAAGAACGAATTGATGGAGTTTTATCTGAACTACGTCAAGGAATTCGGAATCACAAAATTAGATGTGATGGGAGGCTATTCCTGGCAGCGATTCTTTTTCGAAAATAACTTTTCCAATTCAAACATTGCAGGTTCTGAAACCGAAATGGGCGACAATAGCGGGGAGCTGTTTTTGCTGTCTCTGTTCGGTCGCTTAAACTTCTCCATTCAGGACAAATATCTCTTCACCTTTACCCTGCGAAGGGATGCTTCCTCCCGTTTTTCACCCGACACCCGCTGGGGACTATTTCCGGCTGCGGCTTTTGCCTGGAAAATATTGGACGACCGGGAGGGCGTGCTCAACAACCTCAAATTAAGATTGGGCTATGGCGTGACCGGGCAGCAGGATATTGGCGGATTTTATGAATATTTACCGCGGTATCTGGCAAGTTTTGACAATGCTCAATACCAATTCGGCAGCGAGTTTGTCACCACGCTTCGGCCCGAAGGGTATGACGCTAACATCAAATGGGAAGAAACCACGACCTACAACGCCGGCATTGATTTCGGTCTATTTGATGAACGGCTTTACGGTTCTTTTGAATATTATTTCAGAAAAACGAAAGACCTGCTCAACTTCATCCCCGTCCCGGCAGGAACCAATCTGACCAATTTCCTGGATACCAATGTGGGTGATTTGGAAAATGAAGGGGTCGAGTTTTCCATAAACGCAGTTCCTTTGAAAAAGGATAAAATGACCTGGGATTTTGGGTTCAACATTACGCGAAATACCAATAAAATAACTCGATTAATCGCCACGGACGATCCGAGTTATTTGGGAGTATTTACAGGGGGCATTTCAGGTGCTGTTGGCAATACCATCCAAATCCACAGTGTTGGTTTTCCTGCCAATTCATTCTTCGTTTATGAGCAGGTTTACGACAATAATGGTGTACCTATCGAAGGATTGTATGTCGACAGAAATGGCGATGGGAAAATCAGCCCAGATGATTTGTATCGCTATAAAAAACCTGCCCCAGACGTATTTTTAGGCTTCACCTCCAATTTTTCCTACGGAAACTTCAATTTCTCCTTTGCAGGTAGAGCCAATTTTGGCAATTACGCTTACAATAACGTCCAGTCCAATCAGGCATTCTACGACCGGCTATTCCACTCGACACTTTTTTTGACAAATTTGCATTCTGACGTGACAACAATAGACTTTAAAGAGCCGCAATACTTCAGTGACCACTTCATTCAGAAGGCTTCTTTTCTGCGAATTGACCACATAACCATGAGTTACCGCTTAGCACATTTGTTCAACCAAACGAATTCAGTCACGATTTCTGCTACGGTACAAAATCCTTTTTTGATTACCGAATACACGGGTCTCGACCCCGAAATTTTCAACGGAATTGACGACAACATCTACCCCCGGTCAAGAACATTTTTAGTGGGTGTAAATGCAAGTTTTTAACGACTCCAGTTGAGAACTAAGGTATCGGATACCTGGCAGGTATCCGATACCTTAGTTCCAAAAAACTCTCCCCATTCTAAAATTTTGAAAAATGGCTTTTAACAATTACAAAAATATAGTTCTGTTA
>CAZJYF010000227.1:0-6457 GCA_964549665.1 uncultured Saprospiraceae bacterium | reverse complement strand
CTAAGTGGCAAGTATCACAAGTGGCCAAGACCCAAAAACTCCCGAATCAGCCTCTTCCCCACCATGGCTAGGTACAATGGGGCATTGGCTTATAAAGCCACCGAAAAATATCTCAAAATTGCTGAAAAACACGGACTTACGCTCGCCCAAATGTCCCTCGCCTTCGTCAATTCAAGGCCTTTTTTGACGAGCAATATCATTGGGGCAACCACTATGCAGCAGTTGAAGGAAAACATCGAAACCCACCGGATTCAACTTTCGGAGGAAGCGTTGAAAGAAATCGAAGAAGTACATCTCGAAATACCAAACCCGGCGCCTTAGTCCTTTCGACTTTCCGTTACTTCGCCGGAAAAAAGAAGCTGCGTGTCGGGGTCCAGGATTATCCTGGAAGGAACGAATTCGCATTTCAATTCAAATTCGGATTCTTTGGAATCCACGTCAATCGTCCATCGCTGGGACTGTTTGGCCGTTTCATTGACGGCTTCGACATCCAGGGGAAATCGAAAAGCCTCCCCCTCTTGTATTTGTTTGACGGACAAATGAAGCGAACCGTCCGTTTTGCGTTTCCAACCCACCTCTAGGATTGGATTGCCGGGCCGATAAAGCCACTGCTGGAAAAAGGCTTTCAAATCTGTCCCGCTGACTTCCTCCATGACCTTCCGAAAATCTTCCGTCAGGGCGTTTCCATCTCGGAATTTTCGGTAATAGCCTTGTATCCCTTTCCAAAAATTCTCCTCCCCCACCTTCCTGCGAAGCATGTGCAGCACCCATCCCCCTTTTTGATAGGAGTTCGGGTTCAGCAATTGATTGTAGTCCAAAATCGTGGTATCGATGACCGGCGTCTGTTTCTGTTTGGCAAATTCGAGCGCCTTTTCCCGTTCCTTTTTCAGCCGTCGCCGGAATTTCGTTTTCCCGTACTTATTTTCGATGTATAAATCGGCCAGATAGGTGGCAAACCCCTCACTCAACCAGATGTGAAACCAGTTTTTTTCCGAAGCCGAGTCGCCGAACCACTGATGGGCAATTTCGTGGGCAAGCAGGTCTTCGTGCGAACGGTCTCCGGTGACGGAATTTTCAAAATAAAATATATTGCCTGCGTTTTCCATGCCCCCGTAACGCGTTTTTGATTGGACGTTGGCTAGTTTTTCAAACGGGTAATCCCCGATATTTTCTACAAAAAATTGCAACACCTCTTTCGCCTGACTGTAATCGTAAAACCCGGCCTTCCTGTCCTGTGGATACACCCAACTGCTCACCAGAGTGCCTTCAACTTCGCCAGCGAGTTGTACCCCAAAACGCGCCGCGCCGATGACCATCACCTTTGTCGGCAAGGGGGTATCTTCCTTCCAATGCGTCAGTTTCAAATTATCCTTCAGGTTGGTCTCTTCGAGTTGAAAACCATTGGCTACCACCTGATAATGTTCAGGGGCAGTAACGATAAATTCGACGGTTGCCTTGTCGGATGGATGGTCTACCGTGGGCAGCCAATTATGGGCGCGGTCTGGCCAGTTATCACCAAAAAAAGTGCGCTGCCCGTATTTGTTTTTGGAAATGATCAATCCATCTGCCGGAATGCCCTGATATTCAATGCGATAAGTCCGAATGGCCCCTTTGGCTGCCGATTCGTTCAATTGAATGGTGAGGGTTTCTTTTTCCTGAGAAAAGGAAACTGCCCGCCCATCTTCTTCCAATTTGGAAACGAGCATCCCCTTGCCGGAAAGGGCGTCTTTTTTGGTCAAATCCAATTGAAACGAATCCAACGGTTTCAAAAAACGCACCGCAACCGTAGCTGTCCCTCGAATCGCATCGCTCTCATCGCTCAATTGAAGTTCAAAAACATATTGCAAAACATCGATTTGGTCCGTTCGGGGAATGTGGCGCTGAGCCTGAGTTGATGACAATGCCAGAAAAAATAGAAAGAACAAAGGAAGAAGTTTGCCAATCATTTTGTGAAGTTTTTAGGTGAAACCCTGTCCCTTGCTTCAGGAAAAGGAAAAGATGTGGCGCAAGTTAAGGCTTTAGAAAAAAATGAAATCTTATAATTCTCAGAATCGTGAAGTTCCTGAGTCTTTGAATCTTTAATCTAAATAACGACGAAAGTCTGAAAGAAGAATTATTCACCTTTCTATTTCCAAAATAAAATCAAGATAATTTTCCCTGTTGACATATTGAAAATCGGCTGCAGGATAGGTTTCCAACCAAGTTTTGGGCGCTTTGACCGTTTTGTCGCCCCATTTGAATTCGAAGCCATGCAATCGTCCGCCGGTTTCTTCGACATAATCCAATTCAGCCCCGGTGTAGGTTCGCCAAAAATAGCGATTGGCAAACCGGCGACGATAGGCCATGGATTTGATGCGTTCGATGAGGAGAAAGTTCTCCCACATGGCGCCTTTATCGGGTCGTTTCTCCGGGGGCTGAAAATTTTCAATAAGCGCATTGCGAATCCCCAAATCGGTAAAATAAATTTTGCTGTTTTTGACTATTTCTTTCCTCAAATTTCGCCTGAAACCGCTTAGGCGGAAGATGACAAATGTTTTTTGCAAAAGATATACATAGCTTTGAACCGTTTCGGTACTCATGCCGAGATTCCTTCCCAACTCACTAAATGAAACCAAAGAACCAATCTGATGAGCCAATAGTCGCAACAAATCTCTAATTTTATTCGAGTGCTTAATAGCTCCCAATTCAAGCATGTCTTTGTATAAATAAGAATGGCTAATTTCGGTCAAGTACTCCATTTTTTCCTGTGCATTGGGCAAAGAAAATACTTCGGGATACATCCCAAACTGAAGAAATTCGTTTAACCGAATATCCAACTCAAACCAATTGTGTGAATGATGCCATTCGGAAATAGAAATCGGAAAGAGGCTAAAAGTCCATTTTCTTCCAGTTAGGGGTTCGCTGATTCGGTTTGCCAATTCAAAGGAGGAGGAACCGGTGGCGATGATTTTTAAATTTGGAACCTGATCATAGAGAATTTTCAAATTGATTCCGATATCGGGAATCCGCTGTGCCTCATCGATAAATAGCAAATCGAAACCACCTACGAGCAATTTAAGCTTCCCTAAATCGCGAGAGGAAAGAACGTCGGAATAGGATTGTTGGTCAGCATCTATCTTTAAAATTTTACCCTCATAACCTTCAAGTACCTTATTGATGAGCGTCGTTTTCCCTACTTGACGGGGGCCATAAATAACGAGAATCTTGCGAGATGTTTGCAATCTATCTCGCAAAGTTTGCTCGAGTTCTCTATGGATCAAATCGTGCTCAGTCATATTTTAATCAATGGTTATTCGATGAATTTGCGTTATTTAGTAAGATTAACTCGACAAATTTACGAAAATTTGGATAATTAACCGGTCAAATTTGCGAATGCTACCTTCTCTAATGCCCTACCCCTTTTTCCAAAATGATGGATAGATGGATTTTTCTCAATAATTTTGCGCAGGTAAGGGAGCGGGAAATAAATAAGCTACCCGTTATGGCGAAGTAATTTTTTCTTCTGAGGAATTTTAAAAAATCAAGCATACGTACCCATACGGGTCCGTAGGACGGACGTGCGATTTTTTTAAGTTTCTCAGAAGGAAAAAAGCCTGCCCCGTATTTTACATCGGGGGACGAGTACATGCGTAGGTATCAGAATGGGTAGGTTATTTGTTTCCCTCTCCCTAAATTGGACCAATTGACAATTACTTTTTGCATTAGCCGCAATTCACTTTTTTTCAGAGGTCGAATAATTCGTGCCGAAGAGGATGTCCCAAATCGGTGAACTGACGCCGAACCCCTTTTCGGGGTCTTTGAAATGGTGCTTTAAATGGTGGGTTTTGATGGCCATCCAAAGTTTGCCCCCTATTTTAGCATGATGCGTCGCGTAGTGAATCATGTCGTAGATTAGGTAGCCACTCACGAAGCCTGCAAAAAAAGGGTACAAAAAGCCGGTTGGCAGCACGAGTTTAAAGATATAGAAAAACAAAATGGCAAGCGGGATGCTTGCGATTGGTGGCAACACGAGTCTCTTCGAATCATTGGGAAAGTCGTGATGTACGCCATGACAATAGAAAACCATTTTTTTACTAAATTCCGATTTCGCATCAAAGTGAAACAAATAGCGATGGATGAAGTATTCTGTGAATGTCCAAAAAATCATGCCCCCTAAATATAGGGATATCAGAATTTCGAAACCGGTATTTCGATTCATTGTCGAGAGGTAGATAAAATACCCGATAACCGGCAGGAAAATGATCAACGGAACAGAGTAGTGAACCTTTGAAAAAGCCTCCAAAAAATCACTTTTGAACATTCTGGCAGACTCGTCTCTGTTGGAAACATATTTCTTTTTCATGTTTGTTCTTTTTACGATTGACTGAAATATGGAATGAAAATGAACCGGTAAGGTTATAAAATCGAATTTTAGCCGCCATTGACTATTATCACCCCAAAAGGATGATAAAAGTCATTGCCTGCTTGATTACATTTCACCTTGGAATTCCTCCGTTCAAAAAAAACTGCCATGAAAAATAAAGGCTGCTACCTGCTTGTCCTTTTTCTGGAAAAGGAAAAAGAATTGCAGATTGGCAAGTTGGGGAAATTCACCTTCAAACGAGGATTTTATTGCTACACCGGTTCTGCCCTGAACAGCCTAAAGGCCAGGATTGACAGGCATATGAAGAAATCAAAAAAGCATCATTGGCACATCGATTACCTCCGGTCCCACGGGGAGGTGATTCGGGTAATTGTCATTGAATCCAGCGAAAAAATAGAGTGCCGCCTGAACCAATTGGTCGCAAAAATAGCCGATGATGTGCCGGTTCGGAAATTCGGTTCATCGGATTGCACGTGTTTCAGCCATCTCCATTTTTTTGAACAAGACCCCCTCTCGCAACTCGAAACCCTCCCTTCTCAATTCAAAAATCCACCTTCAAGCCCGCCATGAAAGCACGCGGCATTCCCGGCCGCAAACCCGCCGGCCGCCTCGCGACGGCGTAAACTTTGTCCGTCAGGTTAGTGATGCTGCCAAAGAGGGTGATGTTTTTATGCAGCCCATAGCCGGCGTTGGCATCCACGACGAAATAGGAATCGGTTCCTTCGTTTTCGGGAATAGGACCCTGCCCGGCTTTTGTCCGCATGGCATCCTGATATCTGCCACTCATATTAAAACTGAATTTTTTGTGCGTCAAACTCAGCACTAAGGAAAGCTGATGATTCGCCAAATAGGGCAGTTGGTCTCCTTTTTGCACGTTGCCCCACCCCTCAAACGTACTTTCGAAACTGTTTTGGAAAGTAGCCTTGGTGAAGGTGTACACGACTGTAACCGGCAAAGTCCATTCTCCTTCTTTACTCGAAAGAAGGTCATAGGTCAGTTGGAATTCGACGCCTTTGGTTTCCACCTCTCCTCCGTTGAACAAATCGGACGAACCTGTCCCACCGGCGGCGGCGAGGTCTGTTCCCAAAAGATTGCTGTAATCGTTGAAGAAGAAAGCTGACTGCCCGGAAAGCCCCCCTTTGTTGTAGCGGAAGCCCACCTCGTAATTAATGCTTTTTTCGGGTTTGCTACCCTCTTTCGTTCCGGGAGGGGAGAAGCCGCGATGCACGCCCGCAAAGAGGTTCAGGTAAGGGTTGAATTTGTAATCAATGCCAATTCCGGGAATGAAAACACCCTCCTGATTCCTCCGTTCCGACAAATCGGTGGCGGTCCTTTCCGGGTCATCTTTCCCGTAATCCCGGCGATGCAGCCGGATGTTTTCGTACCGCAGACCCGGAATGACACTCAGCCCGCCGATCTTCAATTTATATTGAACGTAGGTTGCAAATGCTTTGGCGGATTGGATGCGATTGCTTTCCGTTCCATGAACCCCCGATTGGGTCAGTTCCATGACGCCGTCCTTCATTTGAAAGCCATCCACCCACTGAAAGCGGTCAATTTGGTCGAAGTGATACCGCAAGCCAATGTCAATGTTTTGGTGGATGGCTTTTCCCCCCAATCGAATGCCCAAAACGGTTTGAATGCCTTGTGACAGATAGGTTCGGTTGTTGGCTTTCACTTGCAGGGCATCTTCATTCAGGCTTGTCGTTCCCGTAATGACGCCAAAAGCTTCGGGGAAGGCTTCGGGATTATCGAGCAAATTGGCGATTTTTATTTTATCGCCGCTGCTGTTGATGACCTTGTCTAGTTTGAACCAATTCCGGTGAAATCCATTGTGGTAAAAAGTCGTGGTTAGGTCGAGGTTTTTGGAAAATTGCGCGATGTGACGCATGGAATATTGCTCGTGATTGGTCTTCATTAGGTCCATTTGCGAACCCGCATAGCGACGGAGCGGATTTTGATGGAAATCTGCCTGCGTCAAGCCGAGATAGGTTTCGTTGGAGGTCTCCGTCGTTTGTCCGATTTTAAAAGTGAGAGATTGATAAATGCGCGCAGTGGGCCCCGTATTGAGGCGGAACTTAACGAGGTAGTCTT
>CAZJYF010000226.1:0-6469 GCA_964549665.1 uncultured Saprospiraceae bacterium | reverse complement strand
AACAATGGTTCGAGCTTCGGTGAACTTAAGGAAAGATTATCCAAAACGCACCTTAAAATAACAAAGGCTTAACCCCCAATCCTATTTGCCAAAGAATAGTAATCAGGGTTAGGAAGATATACAGCAATTTTCGCACAACCAATTTCACTGTTTTTCGGTCAGGTTGCCAGCCCAAGGATTCTAACAGGAAGGCATAAAAAGTATAATCCTCCTCTTCTTCCTCGATTAAATGGTGTCCTTTATTCATCAGGCAACGGCCAAAGAAAGCAAATTGAAGATGAACGATTACGTAGGCTGTAATTATAAGAGGCCACCAAAAAAGAAAAGGACCCAGCCATGAAAGCATGGTGACAAAAAGGTGCATCCAAAATATGGTATTGATTCGGATAGAGGTCGGTGTGCGGACATTCTTCATTTTGGCAAAGATAATTAAGTATTTTGAAATTGGAAATGCCTTTGCATCCTTTGAGTTTGGTTCTCGCCAATTGATTTTCACTATCTTTCGGAATAAAATTTACCATTCAATTTGTTTTTTATAATTTACCGCGCTCAAAGAATGGTCATTTGGCAATTGGAATTCTCTGGTGGAAGGCATTTTCAAAATGTTTTCCGTCTTTAAGAAGAATGCATAAGGACCAATGACACAATGACTTATCACTATGAAAAACCTTTTGATTTTATTCTTTTTTGTGCTGCCCAATTTTATTGTTGGGCAGGAATTGTCCAATTCTCCCTGGCACCTTCCCGCAAAAAATATTGACCCCAACCATTATTTTGGCGTTACCGTCGCCAACGGAATGATTGGAATCATCTCTTCTCCCGAACCTATGCGGGTGAAAGATGTGGTGCTCAATGGCGTGTACGATTACTATCAAAGAGGACGGGTATCCAATATTCTAAAAACATTTAACCACGTCAACATGAACTTGGATGTCGACGGGCAGCGCGTTAGCCGAAAAACCATTTCTAATTATTCGCAAACCCTCGACATGAAAAAAGCAATCCTCACGACGAGTTTCGATGTCGGTGATAAGGTAAGTGTTAAACACAGCTTGATGGCCTTGCGCCACCTGCCTTTCACTGCCTTGGTCATCGTCGAAATTACCGCCAATAAGGACGTCGAAATTAGCCCGATGAGCGTCATCGAAGCGCCGAATCACTTGCAGGATGTGCGAAATTATTATTCCGAAATTGACCGCCCCCACGTGAAGATTCCCCTGTTGACCTCCGTCGCAAAAAGCCCGACGGGCAAACATATGGTCGCTGCTTCCAATAGTTTTATTTTTGAAGAACCCCACGGCAGCGAACCCACCGTCATCCACGAAGATTGGGATTACAATATGCACCTGGCAAAATTTCACAAAAAACTAAAAGCCGGACAGACCTACCGCTTTAGCGTAGTCTCATCTTCCTGCTCGACGGAACAGTACGAAGACCCACATAACGAAGCCGAACGATTGACCATTTTCGCTGCCTTGGAAGGCACCGACCGACTATTGAAACGCCACGAAGAAGCCTGGCAAAAACTCTGGGAAAGCGACATCATCGTGGAGGGAGATTTGGAAGCCCAACGGGCAATTCATTCCGCGCTTTATCACCTGTATTCCTTTGCCCGCAAGGGTACCAAATACAGCCTTTCTCCAATGGGTCTTTCGGGTTTGGGCTACAACGGTCACGTTTTTTGGGACACCGAACTTTGGATGTACCCGCCCCTGCTGATACTGCATCCGGAAATAGCAAAATCCCTACTGGATTATCGGTTTGAGCGCTTGGATGCCGCCCGGCAAAATGCATTTGCCCACGGATATAAAGGGGCCATGTTTCCCTGGGAATCGGCTGCCGATGGCTCGGAGGAGACCCCCGTTTGGGCACTTACCGGCCCTTTTCAGCAGCACATTACCGGCTGCATAGGCTGGGCGTATTGGAAATATTATCAAGTGACCAAAGACAAAGAATGGCTCCGTAAAAGGGGCTTTCCCCTTTTAAAGGAAGTGGCCGATTTTTGGGCAAGCCGGGTGGAGCGAAACGGCCCTGGGCATTTCGACATCAATAACGTCATCGGTGCGAACGAATGGCAGGAAAATATTGACAACAATGCTTTTACTAACGGCATGGCCATCACGGTACTTCGCTACGCCACCCTCGCAGCAACCGAATTAGGGCTACCTGCCAATCCGGATTGGAATTTCGTTGCGGACAATATTCCAATCCTCCACTTCCCCGACGGAACCACTCGTGAAAACGAGACCTACGATGGAGTGGAAATCAAACAGGCAGATGTCAATTTGCTGGCATATCCCTTGGATATCGTTAGTGAACGGGAAGCTGTTTTGAGAGATTTAAAGTACTACGAAGCGCGGATGTCCTCTAATGGGCCGGCGATGGGATCCTCCGTTTTGGCCACGCTTTATGCCCGTTTAGGGGAGACGGAAAAGTCATTCGACCTTTTCAAAAAAAGTTATCAGCCAAATGAAGTTCCGCCCTTCGGCGTGCTGGCGGAAACAGCCGGAGGTACGAATCCGTATTTCGCCACGGGGGCAGGTGGTATGCTGCAGGCGGTAATAATCGGCTTGGGTGGATTGGAATTTACAGAGGAAGGAATAGTCCAACGGCAAATGAAATTGCCATCGAAGTGGAAATCTTTGACGATTAAAGGGGTCGGTTTGGAGAAAAAAATATTCGTCCTTCATTAACAACAAGTATCTATTTTTTAAATTTTAAAAATGGTAAAAATACCCATCAAAAATATGGTTTGCCGCCACTGTATGGAGGCTGTGCTCGGGGTATTCAAAGAACTCGATTTGGAAGTAACTGAAATCAAATTGGGGCAGGCAACGGTGAAAGCAGCCCAGGAAGCCATCGATTATGAGCGACTTAGGTCCTGTTTACAAAAAAAAGGGTTTGAATTGCTGGAAGACCGCGAACAGCAATTGGTTGAGCAAATTAAAACGACGGTGATAGAAATGATTCATTACGCAGAGAACCTGCCGGAGGTAAAAAACTCCATTTTAATTTCTGAAAAACTGGGCGTCAGCTATGCTTATTTGAGCAAGTTGTTCACCAAAAACGAGGAGTTGACCATCGAAAAATTTATCATCCTGCAAAAAATTGAGCGGGTGAAAGAGTTGTTGAGTTATGAAGAAATGAGCCTTAGTGAAATCTCCTACAACTTGGGCTACAGCAGTGTGCAGCACCTCTCCAATCAGTTTCGGTCAGTTACCGGAATGTCGGTCACTGAATTTAAAAAACTGGATGAAAAAAAACGAAAACCGCTCAATGAGGTGAAGTGAGAGAGGGTGTGAAAAGTGAGAGAGAGTTAGAAATTTGGAAGCCCAATTGGCTTTCAGTTTAACTAATGCTGCGCTTGAGAAAAGTTATTTTCGCTTCGTTTCCCTATTTTTTTTCTTCGTTTCAAGGATTCGGATTTCAACCCGGCGGTTCAATTCCTGTTCCTTTGAGGAGGTTGCCTTGGGGTTGCGCATTTCCCAATTGCCGTAACCTTTGAAAGTAAGCCGTTCCGGAGAGATGCCGTTTTTAATCAAATAATCATAAACGAATTTTGCTCTCCGCACCGATAATCTATATTCCCAACTTAATTTCGTTACCGGCGGCCGGTTTGGGAAGTTGATATGTCCGGCTATTTCAATTTTGAGGGAATCATTGATTTGCATAAATTTTAAAATTTTCGGCAATGCCGGTTCGGAACGTTTTAGTAGAACTTCCTGGTTTCCAACGAAATAGAGGTTCTTGATATCCACGACTTCCCCCTCACGGGCGGGTTTCATTTCAATTTTCAAGGGTTTCATTGGGCTGGGGACAGCTTTCAACATTTGCGTTTCCAGAAAGAATCCTTTCGCATAAACATCCACACCAACCACCGCGCCGACGGGTACCTTTTGGCGGAAAAAGCCGCTGCTGTCGGTCATCAGGCTGTCTCGGCTTTGTTTTGTTCGCACGATGATATTCGCTACAATTCCCTTCCCGGTATCTTTGTTCAGGACGATCCCTTCCAACGTTGTCAATTCTCTTTTTTGAAATACCTTGATGGTCGCTCGCCGGTTCCGTTGTCTTCCTTCTTCGCTGGTGTTATCAGCAAGCGGGCGGGCTTCTCCAAAAACGGAAATGGAAAAATTATCTGCCGGCATCCCTTTTTCTGAAAGAAAAGCTTTCACAGCTTTCGCTCTGTTTACCGAAAGGGTCAAATTATTTTTATTGGTCCCGATTGAATCGGTGTGGGCGGTAATTTGCAGAGAAAGTCGTTTGTATTGACGGCAATATTCAACCACTTGGCGAAGGACAGAATCGGCATCCGGGCGAATGTCGTATTTCCCAAAATCGAAATGAATGGCAAAGGATTTAAGAAGACTCAGGCTATCGGCTGATTTTTGGGCGGATAAATTGATCGAAACGAGTAAAAACATTATCAACAGCAAGGTCTTCATACGCAAAAATGGTTTATACATAGAGGTGAATCAAAATGGGTTATTTTCCATCAATTCCTGGAGGGTTTGCCTCCTGCTATCCATAATAATGATGGAGTGCCAGTAAAGCCACAACAAAAAATAAAGAAGCGAAAAAAAATATAAAATTGGCGCTATCGTCAATAAAATTGGTCAGCTTGAGAAACATTTTAAAATAACCATCCTGATAAAAGGCGTATATTTGCCCCACTTTTTTGAAACCATAAAAATTACATGAAAAACATCCGAAATTTCTGCGTTATTGCACACATTGACCACGGGAAAAGTACCTTGTCGGACAGGCTTTTGGAGTTTACGGATACCATTTCCGAGCGGGATATGCAGAACCAGGCCTTGGACAATATGGAATTGGAGCGGGAGCGCGGCATTACCATCAAAAGCCACGCTATCCAAATGAATTATAAACATACTGACGGAACGCTTTACACGTTCAACCTGATAGATACGCCGGGGCATGTCGATTTTTCTTACGAAGTTTCTCGTTCGATAGCTGCCTGCGAAGGGGCTTTGTTGTTGGTGGATGCCACGCAAGGCATTCAGGCCCAAACGATTTCCAATCTGTATCTCGCCATCGAAAATGACCTTGAGATCATCCCGATTATCAACAAAATTGATATGCCGAGTGCGATGGTCGACGAAGTAGCCGAACAGATCATCGAACTCATTGGCCTGGATTTGGACGAAATTGTTTTAGCAAGTGGGAAAACCGGGCAAGGGGTGCAAGACATTATGACGGCAATCGTCGAACGCATTCCATCGCCGAAAGGAGAAACGGAGGCTCCCTTGCAAGCCCTGATTTTTGACTCCGTTTTTAACGCTTACCGGGGAGTCGTCGCCTACTTTCGGATCCTAAATGGCAAATTGAAAAAGGGCGACCAAGTGCGCTTTGTCAATACGGGCAAGGAATACGAGGCCGACGAGATTGGCATCTTGAAAATGGATTTGGTGCCCCAAAAGAAACTCCTCGCCGGCAATGTCGGCTATATCATCACCGGGATAAAAAATTCAAAAGAAATTAAAGTCGGAGACACCCTCACCCATGTAGATGCACCCTGTGCGAAAGCTATTCAAGGATTCGAGGATGTTAAACCGATGGTCTTTGCCGGCATTTTCCCGATTGACAACGACGACTATGTAGACCTGAGAGATAGTTTGGAAAAGTTGCAATTGAATGACGCTTCCCTGGTCTTTGAACCGGAAACCTCCGCTGCCCTCGGTTTCGGCTTCCGCTGCGGTTTTTTGGGAATGTTGCATTTGGAAATCGTTCAGGAACGGCTTTTCAGAGAATACGACCAGGATGTCATCACCACGATCCCGAATGTTTCCTATTTGGCTTACACCAGGAAGGGTGAAAAGTTAATCGTCCGAACCCCTGCCGACCTACCCGAAGCTACTTTTTTGGACTATGTGGAAGAACCCTTTATCATCGCCCAAATAATCACCAAGCCCGAATTTATCGGCGCCATTATGACGCTGTGCCTTGAAAAGCGCGGCATTTTGACGAAACAAACCTACCTCACACAGCAACGCGTGGAGTTGACTTTTGACCTGCCCCTAGCTGAAATAGTTTTTGATTTTTACGACCGCCTCAAATCCATTTCCAAAGGCTACGCTTCCTTCGACTACGCTCCCTTAGATTACCGGCGGTCGGAATTGGTGAAACTCGACATCAAACTGAATGGTGAATCGGTGGATGCCCTTTCGGCTCTGGTTCACAAGGACAAAGCCTATGCTTTTGGAAGAAAAATCTGTAAAAAATTGAAAGAGTTATTGCCCCGGCAGCAATTCGTCATCGCCATTCAGGCGGCCGTCGGCGCCAAAATCATTGCCCGCGAAACGATTTCCGCCCTGCGCAAAGACGTGACGGCAAAATGCTACGGTGGAGACATCTCCCGAAAACGAAAATTGCTGGAAAAGCAAAAGAAAGGGAAGCGGAAAATGCGCCAAATAGGAAGCATCGAAGTGCCGCAAAAAGCGTTCCTGGAAGT